>NZ_DASRXP010000381.1:0-35406 GCF_035687465.1 Kribbella sp. | reverse complement strand
GTCGGTGTTCTTTTCGCGTGCCTGTGGGCCATACCAGGCAGACCTCGCCAATGGGCAATGAACTGGTTCGAGGCGCTGCTCGGCCTCGTGTTGCAGTCAATCCTGGCACTGCTCGTCTTCTCGACCACACTGGCTCTGGTGACGGCTGTCTTCGGCTTGACAGACACACTCGGGTGGCTGCCTGTCAGTGGGCTCGCGATCGCCGTTCTGATCGCGGGGTTCAGACTGCGAAGACTCTTCGAGAGCATGAGCACGATGATGCGACCCGGGATGGGCAGCATGGTCATGGGTGGCCTTGCGCGCCGCGGCGCGATGACCGCCGTGCGACGGATCATGGGCGCCGTCGGCAGCAGGGCGGCCAGCCCGGCCGTCGGAGAGCGGCAAGCGAACAAGGGCGGAGCCCACGAACCATCGGTCGAGCGGGCCACCTCCGTCAGGCTCTTCCGACAGGCGCCAGCCGTCGGATCATCCGGCGGTGGATCGATAATGTCGCGTCAGCGCCCAGCCCATGAGCTTGCGGCTAGTCAAGACCGGCGGGCCATCGAAGGCAGCGCCAACCCAGCAGGATCTGCTCCAGGCGGCCGGAAGGATTTGGCGTTCGGCAAATCGAAGGAGCAGCAGAGTCGCGTCATCCAGGGGACGACGGTCTCCGCGTCCGCGCTTGGTTCAGAAGGTTCAGGGCCAGGACGGCGTCGGGCTATCTCCGTCGGTCTCGCCTCAACCTCGGGTGCCACATCCGGGTCGGCTGCCGCAACTGCCAGCGGGAATTCGGCGGAGTCGCGACGAGCCCGCCACGCCCGCGATACGCGCGCATCGTCCTCTGCGGCGAGCCGGTTCGAGCCTCGCGTCCACACTCACTCAGCCAGCCTGCGTGACGGTCCGCCGAAGGCTCCGCGTGAGCGCCGCCGCTCGCCGGCCGGCGCGCAACGACGTTTCCGTGAGTACTCAAGCGTGACCAAGGACGGCGTCACCGTGATGGTGCCGACGCGCAGGTGAGCACGGGATGAGAAACCGGGATCGCGATCGGAAGCGCGGGAAGGATCCGGAGGGACCGGACGACGATCCCGACGCCGTCGGCCGACCGCGTCCGGACGAGCCATCGAGTTGGCGTGATGTGGTGCGCACCGACTACTCGTATCCAGACGAGATCGACGACCTGAAGCGTCGCGAGCGCCGGCACGCAAAACGATCCTGGCGCCGCGACGACCATGCACAGCGGATGGCCTGGCTGCGCGACCAGCGTCAGGCCGAGCCGACCAGTCCGGTGACGGTGATCGTTGCCGTACTCATCCTCGCGATCATCGTTCTCGGTCTAGGAGGAGGCCTACCGCGACTCCTTGGCGGTGACGAACCCGCGAAGGGTGACATCGGCCTGTTGACGCCTTCCCTTGCACCGGAACAAACCGCACCCGGAACACCCGTGGAGTCGACCCCTCAATCAACTCTCTCGCCGACCTCGACGATCTCCACGCCACCCGTGCTCACGGAGCGTCCTTCGGCTCTTGCGACCACGGCTGCGGCGGACGTCGCGACCAGTTGGGCTCGCACCTTCTACACACGGGATCCATCGGCGGAGACCTATGCCGACCTAGTGACGAAGACAGCCCCTCTGATCACAAACGAGGTCGGAGAGAGCCTGATCTCAGCGGGGGATTCGACGTATGACGCCCTCAAAGCTGATGGTGGCAAGTCCACAGTCGCCTCGGCGATCGTGACCGCGCCGCGACCAGATTCGGCTCCCGTCGATACGCCGACGCGGATCAGCCGACTTGTCACCATCACGATCGATGTGACCGGAAAGCGTCCGAACAGGATCCAGCTGCCTTTGCTCCTCACGCTCGTGCCGGAAGGCAGCGTCTGGGTCATCAGCGACATGAATGGTGGCGCCGGCCCATGATCGAGCGGGTGAGCTGACCGTGTCCATGAACCGGGAAGGCGGCGGTGTCCTGGAGGGCAGATCGGTGGTGCTGAAGGTACTCGGGGTCCTCGCTCTTGTCGGCCTGTTGGGGCTGGTCATGATCATGCCGTTCGGAGCGAGTGGAGACCGCTTCGTAGCCGGTTGTCCAGTAGGCGACGGCGCCCGCGCAGATGATCCGCCAGCCGCCGCTCCGACCAGAGCCAGGCAGGTCGAGTTTGCCAAGATCATTGACGCGGTTGCTGTTGCTCGGGGCCTTCCCGGTCGGGCGACCCTCGTGGCTCTGATGACGGCGTTGCAGGAGTCGCAGCTCGAGAACATCAACTATGGCGATCGGGACTCGGTCGGCCTGTTTCAGCAGCGGCCTTCCGCGGGCTGGGGCAGCGTTAAACAGATCCTTGATCCCAACTACGCTGCCGAGGCCTTCTTCGGGGGCGCCAAGCTGCCCAGTCCACCAGGACTGGTGGACATTAATGGTTGGCCTTCGATGTCCTACACCGAAGCAGCTCAGGCAGTTCAGGTCTCTGCGTTCCCGAACGCGTATGCCCGGCACGAGGAGACAGCGAGGCAGATCGCGCAAGAAGCCGGAATCGATCTGGAGCGTCCTGGTGATCCGTACGCGGGGCGTAAGGGCCCCAAACCCAAACCCACCGTGCCGAGCGGGGAGCCGCTAGTGCTCGATGAGTGCGACGATAGTCAGGGTCTGATCGCTGGTCGCCCATTGAATGGTGTCTGGCCTCCGCAGGCCGCGACTGTCTCGGATCCAACCGGAACTGGTGGAATGGTCACCCCTCGCACGGCGTTGTGGGTCAGTCAGGCTCGCGCGACGTTGGCAAATCCGCCGATGAGCTGTTGGGACCCTCATGTCTGGAATCCAACCAGCGATCATCCAAAGGGAAAAGCTTGTGACGTTTTCGTTGGCGGTGATGGGCGCCGGTCGGCTGCAGTCCGCGCGAAGGGGGATCGGATCGCGAATTGGACGATCCAGACGGCCGCTCAGACTGGCGTCAGGTACGTCATCTGGTACGGCAAGATCTGGAATGCCCGCACTGGCAGCTGGAAACCGTACGACGGTGGCGGGATCTACGATCCTGGCAATGCCACCGGCGGTCACTTCGACCACGTCCATGTTTCGCTTTACTGATGGCAGAGGCACTGAATGAGCGGTGTTGAGGGCCCAGACCAGCCAGATCGACCATCTGGAGGCGAACCTCCGAGGGACAAGTCGGATGGTCGGCCAGGCGATCCACGACTACCCAGCCGTGGGCCTCAGCCGGTTCCGCCACCCGGCGGTCGTAGTCCAGGCGGAGTCGGGCTTGTCCTTTCAGAGACAGTGAGTGGAGTCGTTTGGGCTGTCGCGAGCTTCCTGATCATCTACTGGTTCTGCCAGCTCTTCGGCTTCGACGAGGCGACCTGGGTTCTGATCTGTATCTGGCTTGCTTCGGGCGCCGCCATTCTGTGGCCCGCAACTGATGGTCTGATAGCCCGCTATCTGTTCGGCCTTCGCCGGCCAACCATGGTGGAGAGCCAGAGATTGATGCCGAGTTGGTACGCGGTTGCAGGGCGGACCCGAGTGGACATGAATCGCTACTCGCTGTGGATTCAGAATGCGGAGGGCGCGACGGCCGCAGCAGCCGGGGGGCATACCGTCGCAGTAACTGGCTGGGCGATGTATACCCTGCCGCCGAGCCACCTGGAATCCGTGATGGCGTTCGATTTCGCTTCGCACCTTCACGGTCACACGTGGCTGAGTAGACTCGCGCTCTGGTATTCCGTGCCCGCCCGGCTCGTCGCGATGGGGATCAGACAACTTCTTAAACTGAGTCGTACGATTCCAGCGATCGGTTGCACGATTGTTGGATTCCTGATCCTTGCGTATCTAGGGCTCCTGCTGGTCGCACTCGTCTTCTACGACAGTCTCGCCGTGCCGTTGTTCTACCTGTCCCCGGTATTCTTGCCGCTGCTATTCAGCGGTCTAGCCCGCTGGAACGAGCGGATGGCTGATCGAGCAACTGCCGATCTCGGCTACGGGCGTAAGTTGCTCGAGGTCTTCTATGGATGGCAGGCGCAACATCAAGAGGTCTCTCGGCGACTGGGGCTAACGCAGCCTGATTGGCTTGGCGGCCAGCCGTCTGTCGCCGAGCGGATCCGTGCCCTGGAGAACTACATTCAGCGCTCTTGAAGAATTTGAATCTCACGGTGATCGACCTGCGGGGCGAGGAAGGTTAGTAGGTGGTGGGCTTCTGTCTCTATGGCGTTGTGGTGGCGTTTTGGGATCGGGGTGAGGGGGGTGATTGTCAGGTGGGCGGTGGATTTGGTGAGGGTGGGTTTCCAGGTGGCGGTGGTGGTGCCGTCTACCAGGAGGGTGGGTTTGATGATGCCGTTGTTGGTGAAGACGTGGCGGCGGTGTTTTTCGGGGAGGACTCGGGTTCGGTCTGTGTGGGAGAGGTAGAGGTTGTCGAAGTCTGGGAGGAAGCGGATCGGGGCCGGGGTGTCTGGGTCGGGGAGGGTGATCGACTCCAGGTCGTAGAGGTCTCGGGTGGAGCCTTCCAGGCGGTAGGTGCGGAGGGTGGGGCGTAGGCGGGTGAAGACCTCGGTCAGGTGGGTCAGGCCCGACCACTGCTGCATGTCCAGGGCCGTGGCTGGGCCGAAGGCGGCCAGGTAGCGGAGGACCAGGGCGTCGATCGTGTACGGCGTGCCGTCGGAGCCGAGCCAAGTTGCGAGGGTGGTGGTTGTTGGTTGTCCGCCTTGGCCCCAGATTCCGCGTGGGGGTACTTGGACGCCGGGCACCAGGTCTCGGACGGCGCGGGACAGGGCCGCCGGCGTGAACTCGGGGACCTCTGCGGCCAGGGCCTCGCCGAGTTCGGTGCTGCTCAGGGGTGAGGCGGAGAGTAGGCGGTGGCCGGCGCGAGCTAGAGGTTCGAGGATGGCTTGGAGGGGGCGGACGTTCTGGTTCGATGCCAGGCCGCGGGAGTGGACCTCGCGGAGGAGGGGATAGATGCCCTGGGCATCGATGGCGCTGACGAGGTGGATCGTGCCGCGCATCAGGGGGAGCCGGACTGTGGAGCGGTCGTACATGAGTTTGACCAGTTCGTCCGGCTGGAAGTTCACCAAGCGGGTCCAGAGGCCCGTGTAGGGGGAGAGGGCGGCCTGGGATTGCATGCCGGTCAGGCGTTCGATCGCTTCGAGGGCGGAGGCCGGTTGGCGTTCGAGCAGCCACTGACGAGCAAGGGTGGCGCGGTTCAGGGCCTGGCGAGTGAGGGTGGTCATCCGATCAGCCTGACCTCGGTGGTGACGGCGCCGCCAGCTGCGAAGGTGAGGAGTTGGTTGCCCTCGGCCTCTAAAGCATCCAGTGCGGAGCGGGGGAGTTTGGTGACCGGTTCGACCTCGAGGATGGCGGACTTCTTGCCCTGGCGGACCAGCTTCCACAGGGCAGCCGCGCGGCCGTCGTACAGGGCTGAGCCGCGGCTGAGGGTTTCCTGGAGCAGGAGGCGTTGACGTTCGGCGTCGTCGATCCAGCGGTTGCGGTCGGCGTGGGAGAGCAGGAGGTTGTCGTACTCCGGCAGGAACCGCGTCGGCACCGGCAGGTCCTCGTCGGGGAGCTCGATCGTCGGAAGGTCGTACAAAGTGCGCCCTGACGAGGCATCCAAGTAGGTCCGCAGGTCGAGGCGATCGAACACCTCGTTCAGCCGGGTGAGACCGGACCAGGCCTGGGCGTCCGCCACGGAGGCAGGTCCGAACGCGGCCAGGTAGCGGAGGACCACCGCGTCGATGGACGGCGACGGGTCCACCGGCGAGCCGAGCCACAGATCGGCCGTGGACATCGCCGGGTTGCCGCCCTTGCCCCAGACACCTCGCGGCGGCACCTGGATGGTGGGCAGCAGGCACCGTACTGCGTGCGCCAGGGAAGGTGGTTCGCGGTCGGGCCAGAGTGGTCCCAGAGCGTCACGGAGCTGGACCGCGGTCTGCGGGCTGGAAGCCATCAACGAGGCACCCGCGGCGAGAACAGCCGGCATGTCCAGCCCCTCCAGACGCTTCCGGCCGTAGGTCTGGTTCTGGTAGATCTCGCGGTCCATGCAGGGCTGCACGAGCGGCCGGATAGCGAGGAAATCCCGGCTCGACATCAGGTGGATCGTTGCGCGCATCATCGAACCGCGGACAGCGCGCCGGTCCTCCAGGAGTCCGGCAAGCTCTGAAGGATCGAAGTCCACCAGCCGCGACCACAGCCCGACGTACGGGGAGAGAGGGACCTGCGCCTGCATGCCGACCAGGTGCTCGATTGCCTCCAGGGCGGTGAAGCCCTGACGCTCGACCAGCCACTGCCGGACGAGGGTGGCGCGGTTCAGAGCCCGCAGACTCAACTTCGACATTCGCTGATCCTCTCTCAAGCCTGAGGCCAAGACTAGAAGTAATAGAGGACAGCTCTGGTCCGCTATTCGCGCAGGCGGACGCCGTCAAGGTTTTCCCTTGCGGAGACGTGAGGACGGGAAGTTTGCTTCCCAGTGAGGCGAGTGGCGAACTATGGTCGCGACGGTTCGTAGTCGTAGCATCACGTTCGTCGACTTTGGGAGGGAATATGACGAAGCGCGTGAATCGCCACAAGGCGGTCGCGGCCGTCACGGCGGGGTTCGTCGCTGTCACGCTGGGCTTCTCGTTCACCAGCGCCGCGGGGGCCGCGCCGGACACCAGTACTGCGAGTAGGACGGCGCAGGCCGACGCATTGCCGCCGAACCTCAAGCTGATCCGCACCAAGACTTCCCTGCTCGGCAAGCACCTCTGGTACCAGCAGACCTTCAAGGGCCTGCCAGTGATCAACGGGTACTACGCCAAGCACCTCGACAAGTCCGGAAACCTCGTCCAACTGCAGGACGGGCGCGACGCAGTACCGGAGTCCATGGACGTCACCGCGAGGGTGCCCTCGGCAACCGCCACCAAGAACGCCAACACCGTGGTCACCGCGCGCGCACTGCGCAGCCGGATCGCCCAGCCGAACAAGAACGTGACGCCGACGCCGGCCGCGACCCAGAGCGCCGCCCAGCTCGCCGTCATCGGCGGCCCGGACGCACGGCTGGTCTGGAACGTCACCTCCCGCTCCACCGAGGGCGCCACCCGGTCGCTCGTGGACGCGAGTTCCGGCACCGTGGTCGAGTCCAAGGTGATCAGCGACAACATCGACGGCAAGGGGTCCGTGTTCGATCCGAACCCGGTGGTCAGCAAGAAGAACGAGAAGCTGACCGACCAGGACGACAAGAACACCAACGAGCTGTTCACCGCGCAGAAGAACGTGATTCTGCGCAACCTGGACGGCAGCGGCAAGCTCGTCGGCCCGTACGTGAACATCAAGGAAGCCAAGGGCGGCCTGGCCCAGAGCAAGAACAACACCTTCGTCTACCAGCGGGCCAACGACAAGTTCGAGCAGGTGATGGCGTACTACCAGGTCAACCAGACCCAGGAGTACATCCACCAGCTCGGCTTCGAAGACGTGAACAACGAGTCGCAGGACTTCTCGATCAACACCTTCGAGGGCGACAACTCGTTCTACAGCCCCGCCGACGACATGATCACGATGGGCGAAGGTGGCGTCGACGACGCCGAGGACGCCGAGGTGATCTGGCACGAGTACGGTCACGCGATCCAGGACGACGTCGTGCCCGGGTTCGGCGAGACGATCGAGGCGGGCTCGATCGGTGAGGGCTTCGGCGACTACTGGGCCGTCACCATGTCGATCCCGGTCAGCAAGAACTTCGAGCTGCCCTGTGTGATGGACTGGGACGCCACCTCGTACACGTCGACCGAGCCGCACTGCCTGCGCCGGACCGACACCGGCAAGACCACCGACGACATCGTCGGCGAGGTGCACGACGACGGCGAGATCTGGTCGAACGCGCTCTGGGACATCCACAAGGCGCTCGGCCGGACCAAGGCCAACCGGGTGATCCTCGAAGGCACCTTCCACTACGCGCCGGACACCACCTTCGCCGACGCGGCGAAGGCGACCGTGCAGACCGCCCGCCTCCTCTACGGCAAGGCGGCCGCCGACCAGGTCACCACCGCCTTCAAGGCGCGCAAGATTCTCTGACGGCCACCAACCAGCTCATGCGTCCACGGCTACTGTGGGCGCATGAGCTGGAGCACTGCGGATATCCCTGACCTCACCGGCCGGCGTGCGCTGGTGACCGGCGCCACGAGCGGCCTCGGCTACTACACGGCGCTCGAACTCCTGAAGCACGGCGCCGACGTGATCGTCGCCGCGCGCAACCCGCAGAAGGCCGAACAAGCGGCGAACAGGCTCGCGGAGCAGGCCCAGACCAGACCTGAGGTGCTCGACCTCGACCTCGCCGACCTGGAGAGTGTCGAGAAGGCAGCCGCCCAGCTGGACGGCCCGCTGGATCTGCTGGTGAACAACGCCGGCGTGATGGCGCCGCCGTACCGGACGACAGCCGACGGGTTCGAGCTGCAGATGGGTACGAACCATCTCGGCCATTTCGCCCTGACCGCGCGTCTCCTGCCGCTCCTCCTGCAGGCAGCAGAGCCCCGGGTGGTGACGGTGAGCTCCTTCATGCACAAGGGCGCGCGCGGCCTCAGCGAGGGCGACTTCCAGGCCACGAACGGCTATAGCAAGTGGGACGCTTACAGCAAGTCCAAGCTCGCGAACCTGCTCTTCATGCTCGAGCTCGATCGCCGCGCCCGCGCCGCCGGTTCGAACCTGCTGAGCGCCGGCGCCCATCCGGGATACGCCAGGACAGACCTGCAAACGGCCGGCCCCCAGCTCGGCGGCATCAGCCTCGAAGCCCGCGTACTGGCAGGCGCTACCAAGATCGTCGGCCAGCCCGCCGCTGCCGGCGCCTGGCCCAGCCTGTACGCCGCGACGCAGTCCGACCTGCGACCTGGTTCGTTCGTCGGCCCCGCGTTCCTGGGGTACCGCGGCGCGCCCAAGGTGGTCCAACCGTCGAAGATCGCGCGCGACCCCGTCCTGGCCAAGCAGCTCTGGGCCTGGTCCGCAGAGGCCACCGGCGTCGACGCCTTCTAGCCCGCCACTTCTTGCCACCTCAGCGAAGGTAGGCCACCCTGTGTGGTCGGACGATCACACAACTCGGAGGAAGTGTCATGGGTACGAGCCGCCGTCGTTTCCTAGGACTCTCTGCTGCAGCCATCGGTAGCGCAGCAGTCGGAATCACCCCAGCCGCAGCAGCACGCCGCGAGGGCAACACCCTCTACCTCGGCACCTACACCTCCCAGTCAGGCGGTGGAACCGGGATCGGACTCGCCTCGTACGACGCTCAGTCCGGCGCGATCACCTCGACCGGCGTACTGACCGGAGTCGACGATCCGTCGTTCCTCGTCCTCTCGCCGTCCGGCCGGAACCTGTACGCCGTGAACGAGCAGACGGGTGGGGGAGTGACAGCCGTGGCAGTGGATGCCCCAGGCAAGCTTCGCGTGCTCAACCGCCAGCCCACAGGTGGTTCCGCGCCGTGCCATCTCGCCCTCGTTGCCGATAGCAAGTACCTGCTGAGCGCGAACTACGGCTCAGGTGACGTCGCTGTGCACCCGGTCAATCCCGATGGCAGCCTCGGAACCCGGACCGATCTGGTGAAGCACGTCGGCGCGCAGCCCCACGCCCATCAGGTGATCGAAGCCGGCAAGTACATCCTGGCGGTCGATCTCGGCACCGATTCGGTCTACACCTACACCCTCGACGCCGGGAAGCTGACCCAGCGCTCCCAGGCCACCCTGAAGGCCGGCTCCGGCCCGCGGCACCTGGCCTTCCACCCGTCCGGCCGCTACGCCTACGTCGCCAACGAGTTGGACAGCACGATCGCCATCTGCGGCTATGACGGAGCCACCGGCCAACTGACCCCCGGTGCGACGCTGTCGACCGTGCCGGCGGGGTCGCCGCAGAACTTCCCGGGCGAGGTGATCGTCTCGGCGGACGGCCGGTTCGTCTACCTCACGAACCGTGGCCACAACAGCATCGCGGTCTTCGCCGTCGAGTCCGAGGGAGCGATTCTCCGGCTGCAGGCGACCCCGTCCTGTGGCGGCGACTGGCCCCGCCACTGCACCCTCGACCCGACCGGGAACCTCCTGTTCGTGGCGAACCAGCGGTCGAACGCGATCACCACTTTTCACAGAGATCAACAGACTGGGACCTTGACGCCGGCGACCACGTTCGGGACGCCGGTTCCTGTCTGCACGCTGCCGGCCTGAGCAAACTTGTTTGATCTTGAGCGAGATCTTGCTTCTCTGTGTTGAAAACGTTTCCATGGAACAGACCTTTCCCGCCCCGGAAGGACTGCTCCATGCTGCTCAGAACACATCGCCGACGGCTGAGCGTGCTGCTGGCCGCCGGCCTGCTCGCGACGACCGCCCTCGCGGCTGGGAACTCCCAAGCCGCAACCGACCAGACGACTGGCTGGCAAGTCGGCACCCCGCCGCTGACAACCCCATGGACCGCCGACGTCTCCCCGACCAACGCCCTGCCCGAGTACCCACGTCCACAGCTGACCAGAGACCGTTGGCAGAACCTCAACGGCCTCTGGCAGTTCGCCGCGGCCACCCCGGGAGAAGCACCGCCGATCGGGAGATCACTGGCCGAGCAGGTGCTCGTGCCGTATCCGATCGAGTCAGCGCTCTCCGGCATCCAGAGGCATGAGGATCGGATGTGGTACCGCCGTACCTTCACCGTGCCGAACAACTGGAGAGGCCAGCGGCTCCTGCTGCATTTCGGTGCCGTCGACTACGACGCGAAGGTGTGGGTCAACGGTCGCCAGGTCGCCACGCATCGCGGTGGCTACGACGGTTTCGACGTGGACGTGACGAATGTTCTGCATCGCTCCGGCCCGCAGGAGTTGATCGTCTGGGCCGAGGACCTCACCGACGAGACGTTCCAGCCGATCGGCAAGCAGCGCGAGGTGGGCGATCACGGGATCTTCTACCAGGGCAGCTCCGGCATCTGGCGCACCGTCTGGATGGAGCCGGTGAACACCTCGTCGATCGACCGCCTCCAACTCACCCCGGAGCTCGGGACCAGCTCGCTGAAAGTCACCGCCGACACCAGCGGACCAGCCGGTCTCGACGTCGAGGTCACGGCGTACGACGGCAAACGGAAGGTCGCAACGGTCAGAGGCAAGGCTGACACCGAGCTGAAGCTCTCGATCAAGAACCCCAAGTTGTGGTCGCCGGACAGCCCGTTCCTCTATGACCTGAAGGTGAAACTGATCGATCGCGGCCGGACCGTCGACCAGGTCGGCTCGTACTCCGGGATGCGGTCGGTCGGCAAGGTGAAAGGGGCCGACGGCAAGCTCCGGCTCGCGCTGAACGGCAAGATCCTGTTCAACCTCTCCACCCTCGACCAGGGGTTCTGGCCGGACGGACTGAACACCGCGCCGACCGACGAGGCGCTGCGGTTCGACCTCGAGCAGCACAAGGAACTCGGTTTCAACACCGTCCGCAAGCACATCAAGGTCGAACCGGATCGCTGGTACTACCACGCGGACAAGCTCGGCTTGATGGTCTGGCAGGACATGCCGGCCTCGAAGACCGATGCGATGCCCGAGCCTTGGCGAGCCCAGTTCGAGGCCGAGTTGCACGAGATGGTCGAGGAGCACAAGAGCTTCACCTCGATCACCACCTGGGTGCCGTTCAACGAGGGCTGGGGTGAGTGGAACCTGGCCGACACGGGCCGGATCGCCGACTCCGTCAAGCAGCAGGACCCGTCCCGGCTGGTCAACGCCCACAGCGGGATGAACTGCTGCAACTCCAAGGGCGACTCCGGCCGCGGCGACATGATCGACCACCACGCCTACCTCGGCCCGGCGACCTCGGCGCCCGCTGGTGAGCGGGTCGCGGTGGACGGCGAGCATGGCGGATTCGGACTGAAGACACCGGACCACATGTGGTTCGGCGATGGTTTCGCGTACGAGATGACGCCCGACAAGACCACCCTCACCCGCCGGTACGTCGAGAATCAGCGCGACGTATTGCGCTCGGCCAACTCCTGCGGGATCAGCGGATCGGTCTACACCCAGATCACGGACGTCGAAGGCGAGCTGAACGGTTTCTTCACCTACGACCGCCAGGTCAGCAAGATGGACACTGCCCAGGTCCTGGCGGTGAACAAGTCGATCATCGCCGGCGCGGACGGCACCGGCAGCTCCGGTCCGCCCCTGCCGCCGGGCACACCAGGTGCCGACGGCATCCATTTCTATCCACTCGACGGTACTGCGGAAGACGCCGTCGGCAACAACGACGCAACCCTCAAGAACGGTGCGACCTTTGTCGCGGGCAAGAACGCGCAAGGCGTTGCACTGAACGGATCCGGCCAGTTCGTCGATACGAATGCCCAGCTGCTCGACACCAGTGGCAACTACACCGCGGCCGCCTGGGTGAAGCTGAATAAGGCCGACGGGTCGTTCCAGACCGTGGTGAGTCAGGACGGCGACCGCGACAGTGCGTTCTTCCTGCAGTACTCCGGCCAGGACCAGCGGTTCGCGATGAGCTTCCCCGGACAACGCGCACTCGCGCCGACCAAGCCGAACCCGGGCCAGTGGTACCACCTGACCGGCGTACGGGATGCTGCGAAGGGAGAGCTGAGGCTCTACGTCGACGGCGAACTGGTCGCCACCAAGAGCGCGTGCAGCCTGGACGCCACCTCGACCGGGAACACGGTGATCGGTCGCGCCAAGTTCGGCGGCAACGAGGTGGACCACCTCGACGGGACCGTTGACCAGGTCCACCTGTTCGACCGCGCGCTCGACTCGGCGGAGGTGAGAAGCCTGTACGACTCGGGGCGCTGACGGCTCGGGAGCGGCCAGTCGAGGTGCGAGGACGTCGCAGAACCCCGATCCTGGTAGAGATGACCGCTCCCAGCCGTAACCTGTCGCCGCGGACCACGATCCGGTTCCGGCCACCCCGCTTCGGGCTCGGCGGTTCGCCGATCGGCGAGCTGCCGGGTCCCGACGGTGACGCGGTCGCGACGGCGACCGTGGACGCGGCGTACCAGGCCGGCATCAGGTTCTTCGACACGGCACCGCACTACGGTGCCGGCCGTTCCGAACGACGCCTCGGTACTGCGCTCGCCCGCCACCCGCGCGGGGAGTTCCTGGTGTCCACCAGGGTCGGCCGGCTCGTCACCGGCGACGCTGACTTCTCCGCGGCCGGCATCAGGCAATCGCTCAGCGAAAGCCTCGACCGGCTCGCCGTCAGCGAGATCGACCTGGTCTTCATCGACGAGCCGGGGGAGCTGTGGCAGCAGGCGATGGACGAGGCCTGTCCGGCGCTGCTGGAACTGCGCGAGCAAGGGGTGATCAGTGCGCTGGGTGCGGCGATGGACGATTGGCAACTGCTCGACCGGTTCGTCCGGGACACCGAGATCGATGCGGTAGTGATCGCAGGGCAGTTCTCGTTGCTGGACCAGTCCGCGTTGCCGCTGCTGGATCGCTGTGAGGCGCGCGGGGTCGCCGCGATCGCGTCCGGAGTACTGACCCGACATGTCCTTCAGCCAGACCAGTCCAAGCAATCAAGTGATCCGCTGACCATCCGCGCCCGCCGCATCTCGGCCGTCTGCGAGCGGTACGGCGTATCGGTGCCGCAGGCCGCTCTCGCCTTCCCCAGTAGGCATCCCGCGGTCACGTCGGTCTTGATCGGTGCGGCCAGCCCTGCCGAGATCCGGGCCGATGCCGCCCTGGTCCGACAGCCTGTGCCGGCCACGCTGTGGCGCGATCCGGACCTCGCCAAGCTGATCACATTGCCGGAACGCTAAAAGCGGTCACCTGGGTCGGCCGGGGTTTGCGGGTCGCCGGGAGAGTTGGTGGGGAAGGGGCCTGTGATCGTGCCGCCGGGGCTCGGCGTCGTCCCCGACGGCCTGGGAGATCCAGTCCCCGGTCCCGTGGTCGGCGAACCAGTACCCGGTGGCGGCGTCGTCGGCGTCACCGTGACCGTCGTCGTGCCGCTCGGGTCCGGAATGACCGGTCCCGGGTCCACCTCAGGCGAGTTGCGGAACAGCAGCCACGCGATCAGTACTGCGAGCGCCATGATCACCGCCATCGCCAACAGCGACAGGATCAGCGCCACCCGCGACGCGGGGCGTAGTACGGCGGGCCAGGGGAGAGGCCAGATCCGGAACAGGCCCGGGCGGCGGCGGTTCTCCCAGTGGTGCCGGAAGTCGGGTCCGCGGAACCGGCCGACCTGGGGGATCCGGTCCATCAGCACCGCGGACAGGATCTCTTCACCCCGGCGCTCGGCGATCAGCCGCTCGTCGGCGGCCGAACTGGAGCCGTCGTCCTCGCGGACCGGGCCGACCGCGACCCACAGCGCCAGGTCGTCGTCGTCCGAGTTGTTGTGCGCCAGCACCGCTTCGGCGGGGATCGCTTCGACCGCCTGGACGAACCGATCCCGCGCCGCGGCGTCGTCGGCGGAACCTTCGGTCATCATGGCGACCACAGCGCCGCGGCCGGTGTCGTCACTCGCCGTGTACAGGTAGCCGGCCGCGTTCGCGCCCAGCCGCCCGCGCAGCCAGAACTCGCCGACCCTGGGCGGATCCTCCGGCATCAGCGGCAGCGCGTCCGGGATCGCCCGCGCGGGCACGCCGACCGGCGCCACGGCCGGTGGCGCTGGGGAGCGGGAGTCGATCGCGGTCATCAGAACCAATCCCACCACATCGGTGGTAGCGATGTCGCCCGAACCCCGACAGGTGGTTCTGATTTGGGCGGGTGGGCAGGATAGGAGGGTACCCGGGCGGGGCGCGCTGCTGCCCGGACCTTGCGATCTGATGGAATGGCGGCAGTTCCCGAGCACCTAAGGTCCGCAGCAGCAGGACCCCGGAAGGACAGGTATGACCGAAACCACTGTGCCGGCAGGGTCAGTGGCCCAGCAGTCCCACCTGGTCAGCGAGGCCATCACCGAGGTCAAACGGGTCATTGTCGGCCAGGAACACATGGTCGAGACCCTGATGGTGTCGCTGCTCGCGAAGGGGCACTGTCTGCTCGAGGGCGTGCCCGGTGTCGCCAAGACGCTCGCCGTCCGGACCTTCGCCTCCGTGGTCGGCGGCTCGTTCGCGCGGATCCAGTTCACTCCCGACCTGGTCCCGTCCGACATCGTCGGGACCCGGATCTACCGGCAGACCCGTGAGGCGTTCGACATCGAGCTCGGGCCGACCTTCGTGAACTTCGTCCTCGCCGACGAGGTGAACCGGGCCCCGGCCAAGGTGCAGTCGGCGATGCTGGAGCTGATGGCCGAGCGGCAGGTGTCGATCGGCGGCCAGACCTTCCCGATGCCGAAGCCGTTCATCGTGATCGCGACCCAGAACCCGATCGAGTCCGAGGGCGTTTACCCGCTGCCCGAGGCGCAGCGGGACCGGTTCCTGGTCAAGATCGACGTGCCGCACCCGCGCGGGCACGAGGAGTTCGAGATCCTCCGCCGGATGAGCGTGGATCCGCCGCAGCCGCGGCAGGTGCTGAAGCCCGAGACGATCATGGAGCTGCAGCGCTCGGCCGAACAGGTCTTCGTGCACAACCTGGTCGCGGAGTACGCGGTGCGCCTGGTGATGGCGACCCGGACGCCGACCGACTTCCACCTGCCCGACCTGGAGCCGATCATCGAGCTCGGGGTCAGCCCGCGAGCCACCCTCGGCCTGGTCTCGGCCGGCCGTGGGCTCGCGCTGATCCACGGCCGCGACTACCTGCTGCCGAGCGACGTCCAGACGGTCGCCCTCGACGTGATGGGACACCGGCTCGGCCTGACCTTCGACGCGGTCGCGGACAACATCGACCCGCGCGCCGTGATCGAGCGCATCCTCGCCACCGTGCCGCCCCCGCAGCCCGTCTGGCGCGACGGCAACGACGGCAACGGCCGACCAGAGTTCGTCTGACGTATGGCCAACCGACCTGACCCGCGGGTTGCGATGACGATCTCGCAGCTCGCTCCCGAACGTGCCCTGCGGCGGCTCGAGCTCACGGTGGTCCGGCGGCTCGAGGGCTATCTGCACGGTGAGCATCTCGGTCTGCTGCCCGGCCCGGGCACGGAGCTGGCCGAGGCCCGCGAGTACCAGGTCGGCGACGACGTCCGCCGGATGGACTGGGCAGTGACAGCCCGTACTACGGTCCCGCACGTGCGGGACCTGATCGCCGACCGGGAGCTGGAGACGTGGGCCCTGGTCGACCTGTCCGCCTCGATGGACTTCGGCACCTCGGTCCTGGAGAAGCGCGAACTCGCGGTCGCCGCGGTCGCGACCATCGGGTTCCTGACGCATCGGCTCGGTGACCGCTTCGGCGGCCTGATGCTGCGCGACTCCACCCTGCGCCGCTGGCCCGCCCGCTCCGGGCGGCTGGCGCTGTACGGGCTGCTCCGGGCGCTGCTGGCCGAGAAGGACAGCGGCGAGACCCAGGCCCGTAGCGACCTGGCCGGCGCGCTGGACTCGATGGCACGGATGCAGCGCAAGCGGGGTCTGCGGGTGATCGTGTCCGACTTCCTCACCCCCGAGGACGGCGAGACCGACAGCCGGATGGAGCCCTCCTGGGAGCGGTCGATGCGCAAGCTGACGGCCAAGCACCAGGTCCTGGCCGTGGAGATCGTCGACCCGCGCGAGCTGGAACTGCCGAACATCGGGGTGGTGCTGATCGGTGACCCGGAGACCGGCGCGATCCGCGAGATCGACACCCGCAAGCGCAAGGTCCGCGAGGAGTACGCCGCGGCCGCGCTGGCACAGCGGGAACGAACCAGGACCGCCTTGCGTAGGGTAGGTGCTGGACATCTGGTCCTGCGGACCGACCGCGACTGGGTCGCCGACACCGTGCGATTCGTCCTCGCCTACCGGCGAGTGGCACCGCGCCTGCACCAACCGCCGAAGGGAGTGGCTCGCTGATGGAGTTCCTGTCTCCGGCCAGACTGTGGTTCCTGCTGCTCATCCCGCTCGTCGTCGCGGGATACATCTACCTCCAGCACCGGCGCGCGCAGTACGCGCTGCGCTTCACGAACATCGCGCTGCTGGACCGGGTCGCGCCGCGCCGGCCGCAGTGGCGCCGGCATCTGGCCGTCGTCCTCGCGTTGCTCGCGACGGCTTCCTGCATCCTCGCGTTCGCCCAGCCCAAGGCCGAGGTGAAGGTGCCGCGCGAGCGGGCCACCATCGTGGTCGCGATCGACGTGTCGCTGTCGATGATGGCGACCGACGTCGACCCGAACCGGCTCGAGGCCGCGAAGAAGTCGGCCAAGAACTTCGTCAACCAGCTGCCGGCCAAGTTCAACGTGGCGCTGGTGAACTTCGCCGGTACGGCCTCGATCATCGTGCCGCCGACCACCGACCGGGCGACCGTGCAGCGGTCGATCGACGGTCTGGAGCTGGCCGAGTCGACTGCGACCGGTGAAGGCATCTTCACCTCGCTGCAGGCGCTCACCCAGGTCCCGCCGGACCCGGAGCACCCGAACGACCCTGCCCCGGCCCGCATCGTGCTGCTGTCCGATGGCAAGCGGACGGTCGGCCGGACGGCGCAGGAAGGTGCTCAGGCCGCGAAGGCGAAGAACACACCGGTCTACACGATCACCTTCGGTACCGACTCCGGCTTCATCGAGATGGACGGCATCCGCCAGCGCGTCCCCCCGGACCGCGCCGAGCTGCGCACCGTCGCCGAGATCACCGGCGGCGAGGCCTACACAGCGGAGTCCGCGGGCGAGCTCGAGGACGTCTACAAGGACATCGGCTCCTCGGTCGGCTACGACAAGGTCGACAAAGAGGTGACGTCGAGATTCGCCGGCATCGCCATGCTCTTCACCCTCGCCGCCGCCGGCGCCTGCATAGCCCTAGCCTCCCGCTTCCCCTAAGCGACCACCAGCTCCCGGTGAAGGCCGGCGCCCACCCTCACCTTCCGTTCATTCGCCCCCTTTTCACCCCTTAGGTCGGCGGGTCAGGTACAGACCGCGGAAAGGGTGAAAAGGGGGCGAATGAACGGTGCACCAGGGGGCGCCGCGGTGAGGCGAACTGCTACGTGCCGTTGATGAGGCGTACTGCGAGGTCGGGGTTGAACTGGCCTGCGGGGGTGGTGGGGGCTGTTCCGCAGGGGCCGTCGGAGTTGCCGGGGACCTTGACCCAGAGGAGCATCTCCGCGCCACCGCCCACCTGACTCGTCGAGCCCAGCCTGCGCCCGGCCGGGTTACACCACTGCCCGTTCGACCCGTTCCCGTTGCGACTCGTGTCGACCACGAACGGCTTGGTGTAGCCGTAGCGACTCGACAGGCTGCTCCGCACGTTATTCGCGTACGTGGTCGACGCACTCGTCGTGTAGTAGTTCGACACATTCACCACGAACCCACGCCCAGCCGACACACCAGCACCTTGCAACCGCTGCGCCATCGTGTCCGCCGCCACCCAGCCGGCGTTGCCCGCATCGAGATACGCCCACGTGTTCGGTGCCCGATCCCGGAACTGCTGCAGCGCGAACGTCAACATTCCGTTGCGCTCGGCAATGGCCGCGGCATCCATGCACTCGAAGTCCCCGAGCGCGTCCGGCTCCACGATCACCACCGCGGGCCTGGTCCCGATCGAGTCCGCAAACGCCGAGACCCACGTCCGGTACGCCGCGGGTGATCCCGCCCCACCCCCGGAATGACCGCCACACGCGTCCCGGCCCGGCAGGTTGTACGCCACCAGGATCGGCAACTTGTCCGCGTTGTCGGCCGCCCCGACAAAGGCACCGACAGCAGCACCGATGGTCGTCCCACTGACGTTGCCGAACCACTTCGCCATCGGCTGCGAGGCGATGTTGGTGTTGATCGTGCTCGCCCGCGAATCACTGCCATGACCGTTCACCCAGGTCTTAGGGGTGGAGTTCGGGTCCACATAGAACCCGCTGGTCAGCTCGATCGGACTCGCCAGCACCCTGGCCGGAGCAGCAGCCGCGGGAGCGCCGGCGCCGGATGCGGCCGGCCACCAACCCGT
Source organism: Kribbella sp. (assembly GCF_035687465.1). NCBI lineage: Bacteria > Bacillati > Actinomycetota > Actinomycetes > Propionibacteriales > Kribbellaceae > Kribbella > Kribbella sp. Next base: position 16,567 of record NZ_DASRXP010000381.1, on the reverse strand, counting down.
AGTACTGCCCTCGGCGTCGGCGAAGGCGGTGATCCAGGCGAGGGCCGAGTTCCAGTTCACCGCGACCTCGTTGGTGGAGTACGAACCGATCTCGTCGACATAGCAGGTCGCCGGCATGCACCCCTGGAGGTTGCGCTGGGCAACAGGATCCTGCAGCCCGGAATTCGGACCGCCCGCCAGCGATCCAGGGGCCGGCGACGGCAGCGTCGGGTCCAACGAATGCGCCCAGAACCGGTGATGCTGGTTATGACTGGCCCGCTCGCCGTACCCCGTCACATACGACTGATTGATCGCATTCCGCCCCAACAGATAGTCGAGGGACTCCAGCGCCGCCTCACGGTAGCTGTCCCGACCGGTCAGATCGTAAGCCGTTGCCATGATCATCGAGTTGTTCGCGACCGCACTGTTCGAGCCCCAGACGTACTTCCCGTCATCCGGCAGATAGGGATTCGCATACCCCTGCGCCCGGAGATCAGCGGCGTACTGATCGGCGACCTTGCTGATCCGCAGCACCAGCTTCAACCGCTCCAGCAACGACAGCCGTTGCGGCACGCGAGCAAGTGCGAGATCGGCAAGCCCGCCGGTCTCCTGCCACGAGAACCCGTCCGCAGCCTTCAGCTGGGTCGTGATCGCCTTCTTGTACGCCGACTTGCCGGTGGCGCCGAAGAGCTCGGCCGCGGCCCACGAGAATTCATCGGTCACCTTGGTGTCGTCGTACGCACCGCCGCCCTCGCCGCCGTCCGGGGCGTAGACCGCGGGATGCGCCTGAGCCGCCTTCCAAGCCGTCTCAGCAGCCTTGAGACACCGGCTCGCAAACGCCTTGTCCCACTTGGCGTAGACGCGTGCACACCGCGCACCGACAGCTGCGACGTTGAGCGTGGCCGCGGTGGACGGGGGATAGAGATACCGCTGCTGCGGATCGGCTGCAGGCGCCAGCGGCAGCCCGGTCCACTTCACGTCGTGGATCTTGTGGTGAACCATGCCTGCCAGCGGTTGCCCGGCAGGAACCTGCATCCGGAGGATGAAGTCGATCTCCCACTTCGCCTCATCCAGTACGTCGGGATCGCCGTTGCCCGCCTCGGGAATCCGGAGCGTGCCGTCGGCCGTCCCCTGGTCCCGATGCGTGGCGGACCGCTCGTACAGGTCGAGCAACTGCCAGGCCGCGAGCGCCCCGTTGACGACGTACTTGCCGTGGTCGCCCGCGTCGTACCAACCACCCCGTACGTCGAGGCTGTACGAGCACGTCCCCGGGAAGCACGGGACCGAGATGTCTCCCTTGTTGGGCGCGACCCCGAGGTGTCCGGCCGCTCGCGCATAGCCGTCACCCACGTAGGCCGACTCGATCGGGATGCCGCTGCGGTTCTGGTAGAAGTACTCGAGCGCGTCGTCCCGGAGCGGCTGGTAGACCCCGTCACCGATGTCGAACGGCTCACTCACCTGGTCGCCCAACGCAAGGCGGTATCCCTGGCCGGTGCCCCGATACTTGTCGAAGTCGATCAGCTGGACGTTGTCACCGGACATCGCATCCGCGCCGTACGGCTTGGTCCGACCGGTCCTCACCGCGCGGTCCTGCGAATCCAGCAGCCGCCACTCGAGCGGCTCGGTCGCGTCCGTCACGTAGGTGGCCCGCTTGGGCCCGTCGCCGAGATAGCCGAGCTGGTTCACCCGGACAGGTGAGCCGAGGTCCCGTACCCCACCAGGTGGCACGATCCCGCCGACGAACGAGATGTTGTCCAGGCACAACGTGAACGCCGCGGCGACCCCACCCTGTGGACCGCCGGCCTGGAAGGACACCTGGCCGTGGGTGTCCGTCACGGTCGACGTGCTGGTGAAGGTGAACGTCTGCGGGGACGTGGTGACCTTGGCGCCCTTGTTCATCACCGTCGTCCGCGGCACCGCCGCCATTTGCGCGACCGCCCGGATGTCGACGGTCTGGGTCGCGGACGCGTCGAACCGCAGCGTGTACGGCTGACCCGCCTCGAACGGCACGTCGTCCTGGCCGATCATCGCGTCCCACACGTTCACCGTGCCGGCCGGGACCTGCGCGCACAGCCGGCCGTCGGTGACCGCGGAGGGCGTGCTGCCGCTGCTCCACCACGGGCTCTTGCTGCCGGCGTCGAAGGTCCCGTTCAGAATCCGCTCGTACGGCGGGTCGCCGGTGGCCGCCGCCGTTGCGGTGACGGCGAGCAGGGGAGTGATCAGGAGCAGGGCAAGGGCTGGGCGGATGAAGAACATTGGCGTGCCTCCGCGATGGGAATGCGCTGGTAGCGCTCTCAGTTCTGGCCATCGATCCAGCGGCGTCCTTCCGCATGGTGCCGACGTGATCGGGGCGTGTCAAGACTGAAACCTGCCGGAAATGAGGTCTTCCCAACCGCCGACGCGTGCCCTATGGTCGGCTGGAAGCGCTCCCAGTTCTGGTTCCGATTAGCCGCCCCTCAGCTTTAGTGGAACCCGGCCGGCGCTGACTCAGCGGCGTCACCGTGGCCTCGGCGTCCGCCGTACTGGGAGCGCTTCCAGTTTCGAATCACCCAGCGGTGCCGGCCCGGAGGAGGGGCCAGAATCATGAGGCTTGGGAAAGCGCTTGCTGTCACCGTCGCCACCGCCTTGCTGGCGGTCGGCTGCGGCGGCAATGCCACCGACGACGCGGCCGGCGGCACCGTCACGCTCACCGTCAAGACCTTCGGGCAGTTCGGCTACGACGACCTGGTCACCCAGTACGAGGGGTCGCATCCGGGCATCAAGATCAAACAGGAGAACATCGCCAAACTGGCCGACTACACGCCGAAGCTGCAGCAGTGGCTGACCGCGGGCAGCGGCGCCGGCGACGTGGTCGCGCTGGAGGAGGGCATCCTGGTCAAGCTGATGGGCAAGCCCGACCAGTTCGTGAACCTGCTCGACCAGGGGGCCGGCGACCTGAAGGCCAACTTCCTGGAGTGGAAGTGGAACCAGGCGCTGACTCCGGACGGCAAGAAGCTGGTCGGGCTCGGCACCGACATCGGGGCCCAGGGCATGTGTTACCGCACCGACCTGTTCGCCAAGGCCGGTCTGCCCACCGATCGCGCGAAGGTCGGCGAGCTCTGGCCGACCTGGGACGGTTACCTTGCCACCGGCAAGCGTTTCGCGGCGGCCGGTGCCGGGGTGAGCTTCTTCGACACGGCCGGACCGGTCTACCAGAACATCCTGATGCAGCAGGGCGATCAGACCTATTTCGATCGCGAGAACAAGCTGATCGTCGACACGAACCCGGGGGTCAGGACGGCGTGGGACCAGACGATCAAGATGATCGACGCGGGGCTCTCCGGCAAGATCCAGATGTGGAGCCCGGCCTGGAACGCGGGCTTCAAACAGGGCAGCTTCGCGACCATCCCGTGCCCGGCGTGGATGCTCGGCGTGATCAAGGACCAGGCCGGTCCGGAGAACGCGGGCAAGTGGGACGTGGCCCGGGTGCCTGGTGAGGGCGCGGTTCGCGGCGGCTCGTTCCTCGCAGTACCGGCTCAGAGCAAGCATCCGAAGGAAGCGGCCGAGTTGGCGAAGTTCCTGACCAACCCGGCGGGTCAGACCGCCGCGTTCAAGGCGAAGAACAACTTCCCGTCGTCCCCGCAGGCGATCGATGACCCGGCGGTCTCCAGCGCCGTCAACACGTACTTCAACAACGCGCCGGTGGGCAAGATCTTCGGCCAGTCCGCGAAGAGCCTGCAGCCGGTCTACCTCGGCCCGGACAACCAGGTCGTCGGAGACGGCATCGGTGACGCGCTGACCGCGGTCGAGCAGGGCAAGCTCAAGCCGGACGAGGCCTGGACGAAGGCGATCAGCGACGCGAAGCGGGCCGTCGAGAAGTGACCGCCACCCTGACACCCGGACCGGTGCGGCGGAGTACAGCCGCGCCGGTCCGGGCCACCAGACCCGGCTGGCGGAGCCGCCTGGACTTGCACGGTTCGCCGTACCTGTTCATCGCGCCCTTCTTCGTCCTGTTCGCTCTGTTCGGGTTCTTCCCGCTGCTCTACACGGCCTGGGTCTCGCTGCGGTCGTGGGATCTGACGGGTGACGCGGGGTTCGTCGGCCTGGCGAACTACTCGCGGCTGCTGAGCGATCCTGACTTCTGGAACGCGATGCTGAACACGGTCGGCCTGTTCGTGCTGTCGACCGTGCCGCAGTTGTTCTTCGCCCTCGTCATCGCGGGGCTGCTGAACCGGCCGATCCGCGCGCTGATGCTGTTCCGGCTCGGCGTCCTCGCCCCGATCGTCACCTCGGTCGCGGCGGTCGCCATCGTGTTCGGCCAGCTCTACAGCCGTGACGCCGGCCTGGTCAACGGGGTGCTCGGGCTGTTCGACGTCGGCCCGATCGACTGGCAGGCGAGCAAGGGCTCGTCCTGGATCGCTGTCGCGAGCATGGTCAACTGGCGCTGGACGGGCTACAACGCACTCATCTACCTGGCCGCGATCCAGGCCATCCCCAAGGATCTGTACGAAGCGGCGCAGCTCGACGGCGCCGGCGCGATCAAGCAGTTCCGGGCGATCACCGTGCCGCTGATCCGGCCCGCCCTGATCTTCACCGTGGTGATGTCCACGATCGGCGGGATGCAGCTGTTCACCGAGCCGCTGCTGTTCGGTCAGGGCGACATCTCGGGCGGCAGTCTGCGGCAGTTCCAGACCGTGGCGATGTACATGTTCGAGCAGAGCTTCCAGAACTTCGACTACGGCTACGGGTCCGCGATCGCCTGGATGATCTTCCTGCTGACCGTGGTGGCCGGGATCGCGAACGCGCTGATCGCGCGCCGGCTCAGAGGAGGCACTCAATGAGGCGCGGCAACAGCCTGGTCTACCTGACATTGCTGGTCAGCCTGGTGTTGTCAGTCTTCCCGCTCTACTGGCTCTTCGTAGTCGCGACCCGCTCGAACGACGTGATCGGGCAGATGCCACCACCGCTCGTGCCCGGCGGCAACCTGGCCGAGAACGTCCGCCGCCTGTTCGGTGCGGAGCAGGCGAACTTCGCCCTCGGCCTGATCAACTCGATGATCGCGTCGATCGCCGTCACCGTTTCCGTGGTGTTCTTCTCGTCGCTGGCCGGCTTCGCCTTCGCCAAACTGCGGTTCCGCGGCCGGAACGCGTTGCTGCTGACGGTCCTCGCGACCATGATGGTCCCGGTCCAGATGGGGATCGTGCCGCTCTACATGGTGATGGTGAAGCTGGGCTGGCAGAACCAGTTGCAGGCCGTGATCGTGCCGTTCCTGGTCTCCGCTTTCGGTGTCTTCCTGATGCGCCAGTACGCCGAACGCGCAGTACCGGATGAGCTCATCGAAGCAGCCCGGCTGGATGGGTGCAGCACGTTCGGGTTGTTCGTCCGGGTGGTGTCACCCGCACTCCGGCCCGGAGCCGCGGTACTGGGGTTGTTCACGTTCATGAGCACCTGGAACGAGTTCCTCTGGCCGCTGGCGATCCTGGAGGCGGACAACCCGACCGTGCAGTTCTCGCTCAGCCAGCTGGCGACGCAGTACTACACCGACTACACGCTGATGTTCTCCGGCACGCTGATCGCGACCGTGCCGCTGCTGGTGGTGTTCATCCTGTTCGGCCGCCAGATCGTCAGCGGCATCATGGACGGCGCTGTCCGCTCGTGAGCGCGTTACCCTTTCGCCCAGGCCCGTCGACGAAGGAGAACGACCAGGTGGATGCACCCAGGCGGCAGCCGACACTCGACGAGGTCGCCGAGCGCGCCGGTGTGTCGAGGTCGGCGGCCTCCCGCGTGATCAACAACGCGCCACACGTCAGCCGCGCCAAGCGCGAGGCCGTACGGCGCGCCGTCGACGACCTGGGATACGTGCCCAACGCAACGGCCCGGGCGCTCGCCACCCAGCAGGTCGGAGCCGTCGTGCTGGCGATCTCGGGGGACGACCCGGCGATGTTCGCCGACCCGTTCTTCGCCGAGGTGGTGGTCGGGGTGAACTCCGTCCTGGAGGAGACCGACCTCGAGCTGATGCTGTCGCTCGCCACCTCGACCCGCGGTCAGGCCCGCCTCGAACAGCTTCTGCGGACCCACCAGGCCGACGGCGTGATGCTGATGTCGTTGCACGGCGACGACCCGCTGGCGGCCCTCGCGGACCGCGCCTCGGTCCCGGTCGTCTTCGGTGGCCGCCCCCTGAACTTCGAGCCCCGGTACTACGTCGACGCGGACAACCGTGGTGGAGCGAGACTGGCAACCGAGCACTTGGTGAAGGCGGGGCGGAGGAAGATCGCCACCATCACCGGCCGCCTGGACGAAGGTGCTGGGATGGCGCGACTCCAGGGCTTCCAGGACGCACTGGCAGTCGCCGGACTGGACAGCTCCCTGATCGACCACGGCGACTTCAGCGAGGACGGCGGCAGCCTCGCCATGAGCCGTCTGCTCGAACGAACCCCCGACCTCGACGCAGTCTTCATCGCCTCCGACCAAATGGCAGTAGGCGCACTCCGAACCCTGGCCCAGTCCGGTCGCTCAGTCCCGGCCGATGTCGCCATCGTCGGCTTCAACGACCTCCCCAGCGCCCGCCACACCGTCCCACCCCTAACCACCATCAACCAGCCCATCCACGCCCTCGGCCGAGAAATGGCCCGCATGCTCCTGTCGCTCATGTCCGGAGACCACCCAAGCCCCCTCATCCTCCCCACCCGCCTGGTCCTCCGCGACTCAGCCTGAGGCCCCGCCGGACGGTTCGCCTGACCGGGGTGGTGGGGTGGGGAAGGCCGGTGTACGGAGTACGGGCTGGATCGCGACACGACGGTGATGTAGTTGACACGGCGAGGTTGCTGGTGTTGGTGGGGTCGGTGGTGCACTATGTACTAGCTGTTGCCGGACTTTCGAGGCCGTGTTCGAGAACGCTGGGGAAGGCGCCCCTCGAGCACAGGAGGTCCGGTGGCGACGACTCGTGGCGTTCTTTACGTCCACACGGTGCCGTCAGCGTTGTGCCCGCATGTCGAGTGGGCAGCGGGCGGCATCCTTGGTGTGCCCGTGAAGCTTGACTGGACCCCGCAGCCAGCGGCCCAGGGGACTTACCGGGCAGAGCTGTCGTGGCAGGCGGAAGCCGGCACGGCGGCGAAGTTGGCGTCCGCTCTTCGCGGTTGGCAGAAGCTGCGCTTCGAGGTCACCGAGGAACCGAGCAACGGCGTCGAAGGCGAGCGGTACTCCTTCACGCCGACTCTCGGTGTCTTCCATGCGACCACCGGGGTGCACGGCGACATCATGGTGCCGGAAGAGCGGCTGAAGGCAGCGATGCTCAAGGCCGCCAGTGGCGAGGCAGATCTGACCGAGGAGGTCGAGCGGCTGCTCGGCCGTCCCTGGGACGACGAGCTCGAACCGTTCCGGTACGCCGGCGACGGCGCGCCAGTCCGCTGGCTACATCAGGTGGTGTGAGAGCGCGATCCTGAGAACTTCAGAAGAAAGCAGTTCCGCTGAGAGCTTTCTCCGAACTTTTCTACGATGCTAGGTGTCAGACATTCCACCAGGGTGGGAAAAGGACCGTGGCCGCTGGGCCACCGGGTGTCGGGACACCCCCGGTAGTCAGAAACAGCGGCCGCACCACTTGAAGGGCGCGAACCTCACGGTTCGCGCCCTTTCATCTTGCTAACGTCCGAAGACCCGAGGGGCAGGCCCCCCGGGTCTTCGGACGTAAGGCGTCTCTACAGGGGGATGTTGCCGTGGTGGCCGCGAACCCGGCCGGTGGACTCGGCGAGGGCGATCGCGGCGGCGAGGGCGGAGCGGGTGGCGCTGGGCTCGACGACCTCGTCGACGACGCCGATCTGGCGGGCTCGTTCGATCCCGCCGGCGATCTTCTCGTGTTCGGCGGCCAGCTCGGCCTCGACCTGGGGACGCAGCTCGGGCGCAACCTCGGCCAGCTTGCGACGGTGCAGGATGCGGATCGCGGCGATCGCGCCCATCACGGCCACCTCGGCCCGCGGCCAGGCGAACACCCTTGTCGCACCCAGCGATCGAGCGTTCATCGCGATGTAGGCGCCGCCGTAGGTCTTCCGGGTCACCAGGGTGACCCGCGGTACGACCGACTCGGCGAAGGCGTGCAGCAGCTTAGCGCCACGCCGTACGACGCCGTCCCACTCCTGACCGACACCGGGCAGGTAGCCGGGGACGTCGACCAGCACGACCATCGGGATCCCGAACGCGTCGCACATCCGGACGAAGCGGGCCGCCTTCTCCGCACTCAGCGCGTCGAGGCAGCCGCCGAGCCGGAGCGGGTTGTTCGCGATCACGCCGATGGTCCGCCCACCGAGCCGGCCGAGCGTGGTGACGATGTTCGGGGCCCACCGCTGGTGCAGCTCGACCCCCGACCCTTCGTCGAGCACCCCACCGACCAGCGGATGAACGTCGTACGCGCGCTTGGCCGACTCGGGCAGCAGCCCGGACAGGTCGGTGTCCGGCACGTCGCTGGAGACGTCGCCCTGGTTCGAGAACAGGTCGGCCAGCTGACGGGCCTTCTCGATCGCGGCGGCCTCGGAGTCGGTGGTGATGTGCACGACGCCGGAGCGCCGGCCGTGCGGCTCGGGACCGCCGAGGCGCAGCATGTCGACGTCCTCACCGGTGACCGAGCGAACCACGTCCGGACCGGTGACGAAGATCCGGCCCTCGGGGCCGAGGATGACGATGTCGGTCAGCGCCGGTCCGTACGCCGCGCCGCCCGCCGCCGGACCGAGCACCACAGAGAGCTGCGGGATCTTCCCGGAGGCCTGCGTCATCTCGTAGAAGATCCGGCCGACGGCGTGCAGGCTGAGCACGCCCTCGGCCAGCCGGGCGCCGCCGGAGTGCCACAGACCGATGATCGGCAGCTCCTCCTGGCGGGCGACCTGGTAGGCCTTGACCACGACCTCGCAGCCCTCGTCGCCCATCGCGCCACCCATCACCGTGGCGTCCGAGCAGAAGGCGACCACCGGCGCACCGGCGATGGTGCCGCGGACCGCGAGCATGCCGGACAGGTCGTCCGGGGTGATCAGCTCGAGGGTGCCCGGGTCCAGCAGCTGGGTCAGCCGGCTGAACGGGTTGCGGGGATCCTGCTCACGGGGCAGCTTCGCCGGTTTGACGGGGGCAGTGGTCACAGGGGTCCTCCCGGATCAGACGGACTGACGGCAGCAGACTGAGGTTGAAGCTTCAGACTGTTTTGAAGGCGAGGGCGACGTTGTGGCCGCCGAAGCCGAAGGAGTTGTTCAGTGCCGCGATGTCCCCGTCACCGAGCTTGCGCTGCTCGGTCGCGATGTCGAGATCGACCCCGTCATCGACCTTGTCCAGATTGATGGTCGGCGGTACCAGCCGGTGGTGCAGGGCGAGCACGGTGGCGATCGACTCGACCGCACCGGCCGCACCGAGCAGGTGACCGATCATCGACTTCGGCGCGGTCGCGACCGCGTGGTCCGCCGCACTACCGAGTGCCTTGCGGATCGCCACCGACTCGGCCACGTCGCCGGCCGGGGTGGAGGTCGCGTGGGCGTTGATGTGCACGATGTCGCCGGTGGCGAGGTCGCCCTCGCGTAGCGCCTGCTTCATCGCGCGCTCGGCGCCCGAACCGGTCGGGTCGGGCTGCACGATGTCGTGGCCGTCGGCGGTGATACCGGCGCCGGCGAACTCGGCGTAGATCTTCGCGCCGCGAGCGATCGCGTGCTCGTACTTCTCCAGGACCAGGACGCCGGCGCCCTCACCAAGCAGGAAGCCGTCGCGATCGACGTCCCACGGCCGGGATGCGCGCTCGGGGTCGTCGTTGCGCTTGCTCAGCGCCATCATCTGGCCGAACGCGGCCAGCGGCAGTCCGGCGATCGACCCCTCGGCGCCACCGGCGACCACGATGTCGGCGCGGCCGAGCCGGATCTGGTCGGCGGCCAGCGAGATGGCCTCGTTGCTCGAGGCGCAGGCGGAGACCGGCGTCTGCACGCCGGCCAGCGCGCCGAGCTCGAGGCCGACGTTGGCGGCGGCCGAGTTCGGCATCAGCATCGGGATCGCCAGCGGCGACACCCGGCGCGGGCTGGTCTTCAGCGCGTCGTAGTTGGTCAGGGTGGTGAGCAGGCCGCCGATGCCGGTCGCGATCGCCACGCCGAGCCGCGTCTTGTCCAGCTCCACGTCGGCCAGGCCGGAGTCGGCCCAGGCCTCCCGGGCGGCGACGATGGCGAACTGGGCGTTGCGGTCCAGCCGGCGGGCCTTGACCCGCTCGATCACCTCGGTCGGCTCGACCGCGGCGGGAGCGGCGATCTTCACCGGCAGCTCCTCGACCCAGTCAGCGGTCAGCAGCTTCGCGCCCGACCGGCCGGCCAACAGCGCGTCCCAAGTGCTGGCGACGTCGCCTCCGACCGGAGTCGTGGCTCCGAGCCCGGTGACGACGACTCGGGTCTTCGACATGGTTACCTCATCCTTCGGGGTGAGAGCGGGTGATGGAAGGTCTAGCCGGAGCGGTTGCTCACCGGACTCTGAGATCCGGTGAGCCCCAGCACGATGGCAACGGCGTGGATCAGCCGTTCTGGGCGCGCTCGATGAACGCCACCGCGTCGCCGACGGTCTTCAGGTTCTTGACCTCGTCGTCGGGGATCTTCACGGTGAACTTCTCCTCGGCGGCCACCACGACCTCGACCATGGAGAGCGAGTCGACATCGAGGTCGTCGGTGAAGGACTTGTCCAGCTGGACGTCCTCGACCGGGATGCCCGCGATCTCGTTGACGATCTCGGCGAGGTTGGAGCGGATCTCTTCGGTGCTGGCCATCAGTTCGTTTCCCTTTCGGATTTCTGCTGCTGCTGGGGTTCGCCGGGACCGGCCACCTGAGCCGTTCCCGGACATCTCTGTTAGGGGAGCCGGATCACCTGGGCGGCGAAGACCAGGCCCGCGCCGAAGCCGATGATGAGAGCGAGATCGCCGCTCTTGGCTTCGCCGCTGTCCCGCATCGCGGTGAGCGCGAGCGGGATCGAGGCGGCCGAGGTGTTGCCCTGCCGCTCGATGTCACGAGCAACCTTGACATGCTCGGGCAGCTTCAGCGCGCGACGCATCGCGTCGGTGATCCGCATGTTCGCCTGGTGCGGCACGAACAGGTCGAGGTCCTCGGACTTCACCCCGGCCACGTCCAGCGCCTGCTGTGCGGTCTTCGCCATCTCGAACGAGGCCCACCGGAACACCGGGTTGCCGTCCATCCGCAGGTTCGGCCAGTTGTAGCTGCCGGCCGCCTCCTGCCAGGACTCCTTCTGGCTGATCACCTCGTGCTGGGTGCCGTCGGATCCCCACACCACCGGGCCGATGCCCGGCTGCTCGGACGGCCCGACCACGGCAGCCCCCGCGCCGTCGGCGAAGATGAACGCCGTACCGCGGTCGGTCCGGTCGGTGATGTCGCTCAGTCGCTCGACCCCGATCACCAGCACGTACTTCGCGCTGCCGCCGCGGATCAGGTCACTGGCCATCGCGATGCCGTAGCAGAACCCCGCGCAGGCGGCCGAGACGTCGAACGCGGCCGCGGTCGGAGCGCCGACCGCCACCGCGATCTGGGTCGCGATCGCGGGGGTCTGGTAGAGGTGCGTGACGGTGGCGACGATGACACAGCCGACCTGCGCCGGGTCGACCCCCGAGTCCTCCAGCGCGGCCTTGGCGGCGTGCGTGGACATCATCAGTACGGTCTCGTCCGGCTCGGCCCAGCGCCGCTCCTTGATCCCGGAGCGGGTCTGGATCCACTCGTCGCTGGAGTCGATGTGCTCGAGGATCTCCGAGTTCGGCACCACCCGGCGCGGGCGGTAGGCGCCGATGCCGAGGACCGCGGTGTGGGTGGCGCCGGTGGACGGCGTGATCTGCGCGTTCATCAGTTCACCGCGCTCGGGTGCAGGCGGACCAGCGGCTGACCTGGGGCGACCGGGTCGCCCTCCTCCACCAGCCACTCGACCACGATGCCCCCATGCGGAGCCCGTACTTCGAGTTCGTCGCGCAAGCTCTTCACCATCGCCACCACCTCACCGGCCTCGACCGTGTCGCCGGGCTCACGGGGCACGTTCGCCTCACGGGTGAACGTGCCCTTCATCGGGGCGACCAGGAGCCGCCAGGTCGGGGAGGCGTTGATCTCCGAGGGGCTGCCGTGCTTGTCCACGAAGGCGCGGGCATCGTCCAGCTGATCGGGCGTCTTCAGCGCGAAGGTCTCGACACCCTTCAGCGCCCGCTTGGCGATCCCGGTCAACGTGCCGGCCGGGGTCATCTCCAGGATGCCGGTCACCTGTAGGTCGGCCATCGTCTGCATACACAGGTCCCAGCGGACCGGCGCGTTGACCTGCTGGACCAGCCGGCTCAGGACGTCGCGGCCGTCGTGCACGATCTGGCCGTCGCGGTTCGAGATCAGTCGCGAGCGCGGGTCGTGGGTGGTGATGGACCGGGCGTAGCCGGCCAGCGTCTGGACGGCCGGCTCCATGTGCTTGGTGTGGAAGGCACCTGCGACGGACAGCGGGACCAACCGGGCCTTGGCCGGCGGGTCGGCGGCCAGTGCGGCCAGCTCTTCGACCGTGCCGGCGGCAACGATCTGACCGGGGCCGTTGTCGTTCGCGGCGGTCAGGCCGTGCTCGACGAGCTTGGCCAGCACCTCGTCGCGATCTCCGCCGAGCACCGCGGTCATGGAGGTGGCGGTCGCGGCCGAGGCAGCTGCCATCGCCTTGCCGCGCTCGCGGACCAGGACCATCGCCTGCTCGGCGCTGATCACGCCGGCACCGACGGCAGCGGCGATCTCACCGACGCTGTGGCCGGCCAGCGCGCCCATCTTGGTGAACGCGTCGCCGGGGTGCGGGAAGACCGCGAGCGCGGCCAGCATGCTGGAGGCGACCAGCAGCGGCTGCGCGATCGCGGTGTCGCGGATCGTGTCGGCGTCGGCCTTCGTGCCGTAGTGGACGAGGTCGAGGCCGGCCACCGCGGACAGCCAGTTGAGCCGGTTCTCGAAGACGGGGTCCTCGAGCCAGGGCTCGAGGAAACCTGGGGTCTGGGCGCCCTGTCCGGGCGCGACGATGACGAGCACGGGACAACTCTCCCTGAGCCGGGACGTTCGTGGGCCGGGCAGCCGCACGAATTCTACCGGCCCGCTTTTGTAGGAATCCTACAAAGTGTACGAACCGGGCTCCGGGTTGAGCAGGCGGCCCAGGGTCAGTGCGACACGCAGTGTGAAAGCGTCGCGGGGATTCGTCGGGGAGTAGCCCGTGATTTCCCCCACACGCTTCAGCCGGTACCGGACGGTATTGGCGTGGATGAACATCGCCCGGGCCGTCGCCTCGATGGAACCACCGGAGTCCAGGTACGCCGAAACGGTGTCCAGCAGCACCCCATCGCCCATTGTGAGCGGGCCGTAGACGTCGGAGGCCAGTTGGCGGCGGGCATGACCGTCGCCGGACAGTGACCGTTCGGGCAGCAGTTCGTCGGCCTGGACCGGCCTTGGAGCACCCGGCCAGGCGGGCGCCGCGCGGAGTCCGGCGACCGCTGCCCGGGCCGACGTGACCGCCGCCATCAGGTCCCGCACGGCCGGGCCGACGACGATCGGACCCGGTCCGAAGAATCCGGCGAGTTTTTGTACGATCTCGACAGGTTTGCTCGTACCCCCGAGTACTATCACCAGCCGATCGCCCTGCATCGCGCACAGTGCGTCGGCACCGGCCTCGCGGGCCGCGTGCCGGACCATGTCCGAGACGTTCGCGCTGCCGGTTTCCGCCGCCGGTGCCCTTCCGACGACCACGGCGACGTCCGACGACCCCGACGTACCGGAGCCGGTCCAGCCGAGCGCGGAGGCGCGGGAGCGGACGGATTCGTCGGCTTCACCGCGGATCACCGAGTCGACGACCAGCGCTTCCAGCCGGGCGTCCCAGGCGCCGCGCATCTCGGCGGCCTGGGCGTAGACGGTGGCAGCGGCGAAGGCGACCTCGCGGGCGTAGCGCTGCATCGCCTCGCGGACCACCGGGACGTCGTCCTCGGGCAGCAGGTCGCCGATGGTGTTCTCGATCATCTCGATCGTGGTCCGGACCAGGTCGACGGTCTGGTGCAGCGAGATCACCCGGGTGAACTCACGCGGTGCCGAGCCGAACATCCGGGTCGGCATCGACGAGTGCGCCTCGGGATCACGGAACCAGTCGACGAAGGCGGTGATGCCGGACTGCGCGACCAGTCCGATCCAGGACCGGTCCTGCGCGGACAGTTTGCCGAACCACGGCAGCTTCTCGTCCATCGCGGCGGTCGCGGCGGTGGCGAGTGCTCCGGTCGCACCCTGCAACCGCTCCGCGGTCGCGTCGTGTGCCAAAGCGGCCGCTCGCACCTCGGCCCTGCTCAGCACCTTCGCTGTCCGCTTACCCGCCACGCCCCGACCCTAGCCGCAGTCAGTGGCGCGCTGCGGCTCAGCCGGACGGCCGGACTGCGGCGGATGGTCGGTGCGGGGCGTCATGATGGGGGCATGAGCGACAAGGTGGGTGTGGCGAACGCGGTCGAGGCGCTGCGGGCTATCGGGTACTACCTGGAGCGTGATCGGCAGCCGACCCATCGGGTGAAGGCGTATCGGCGGGCGGCCGACACGATCGAGGCGCTGCCTACTGCCGAGGTGAGGGCCAGGCGCAGGGCCGGGACGCTGACCGAGTTGCCGGGGATCGGCCCGAAGACGGAGGCCGTGATCTTGGAGGCGATGGACGGCGCGACCCCGTCGTACCTGGTGAAGCTGGAGCAGGCGGCGGGTGCCCTGACCGAAGCCGGTACTACGCTGCGCTCCGAACTGACCTCGGATCTGCATCTGCATTCCGAGTGGTCCGACGGCGGTAGCCCGATCGAGGAGATGGCGCGGACGGCGTTCCGGTTGGGGCACAAGTACATGGCGCTCACCGACCACTCGCCGAGATTGACCGTGGCGAACGGGTTGTCCCGGGAGCGGCGGTTGCAGCAGATCGAGGTGGTCGGCGAGCTGAACAAGAAGCTCGCGGACGAGCTGGACGGCTTCACCATCCTGAACGGGATCGAGGTGGACATCCTGGACGACGGGTCGCTCGACTGTGACACCGAGATCCTGGCCCGGCTCGACCTCGTGGTCGCCAGCGTGCACTCGAAGCTGCGGATGGCCTCCGAGCCGATGACGGAGCGGATGGTCCGGGCGATCGCGAACCCTCACGTCGACGTCCTCGGGCACTGCACCGGACGGCTGATCACCGGCGATCGGGGGACCCGGCCGGAGTCGGCATTCGACGCCGAGGTGGTGTTCGAGGCCTGCCGGCAGTTCGGTACGGCGGTGGAGATCAACTCGCGGCCCGAACGGCTGGATCCGCCGAAACGCCTGCTGGCGTTGGCCGTCGAGGCCGGCTGCATGTTCTCGATCGACACGGACGCGCATGCGCCGGGTCAGCTCGACTGGCAGGTCTACGGCTGCGAGCGGGCCGAGGAGTGCGGTGTCACGGCAGACCGCGTGATCAACTCCTGGGAATCGGACGCATTGCTGGCCTGGGCCCGCGCCTGAGTGGCGCGGGCGCGGGCTCAGTCAACTTCGTCGTCGAAGGGCCTGACCTCGATCGGCACCCCGCAGGCCGCGGTGGCCTTGGCAGCCCATCCGTGCGCGGCCTCCAGATCGGGCGACCTGATCACCCAGAAGCCGGCCATGTACTCCTTCGCCTCCGTGAACGGGCCGTCGGTGATCAGCACCTCGTCGCCGGTGATGCGCACCACCGAGGAGTCGGACACCGGGAGCAGACCGCCGCCGAACATCCAGACGCCCTGGGCCCGCATCTCCTCGTTCACGGCCTCCACCGCGCCCGGTGGCGAGATCGGAGCGGGTGCTCCTTCGACATGCTGGACCGCGAGCAGATATTGCTTCATCTTCGTCTTCCCTTCGTCGAGTTCGTAGCCGTTCCTTGCCACCTACACGAACGGCCGGAGCGGGAATCGACACCGGCCCCAAGAATTCCACGACCAGGCGTCCATACTCGGTCTATGAGCGATCTGGAGAAGGATCCGGCCGAGGTGGTTCATCAGTCTTCCGAGGCCGAAGGGCCGGTGCTGGAACTGCTCGAGGCGCGACAGGTGGTGCTGGGACGGACCACCAAGGTCCGGCGGCTGCTGCCGAACAAGAACCGGCGGATGGTCGGCGCCTGGTGCTTCGCCGATCACTACGGCCCGGACGACCTGACCAAGCGCGTCGATCCGTACGACGTGCCGGGTGCCGCGGGGATGTTGGTGCCGCCGCATCCGCACACCAGCCTGCAGACGGTCAGCTGGCTGTTCGAGGGCGAGATCGAGCACCGCGACAGCGTCGGCTCGCACGCGATGGTCCGGCCCGGAGAGCTCAACATCATGACGGCGAGCAACGGCATCGCCCACTCCGAGGTCTCACTGCCCAGCGCGCCCCCGATGCTCCACGGTGCCCAACTTTGGGTTGCCCTGCCCGACTCCGTCCGCTCGACCGTCACGCCGACCTTCAACGCGTACGCCGAACTGCCCGAACTGACGCTCGACGGAGCCCGGGCCACGGTGATGATCGGTACGGTCGGCGGAGTCACCTCGCCCGCTCCGGCGTACACGCCTCTCGTCGGGGCGGATGTGATCGTCGAGCCGGGACGGACCGTCACCCTGCCGCTC
>NZ_DASRXP010000380.1:0-31074 GCF_035687465.1 Kribbella sp. | reverse complement strand
AGTGTCGATGAAGCGGCCCACTGTGCAGGACGTGGCGCGTGAGGCTGGCGTGTCCCCTTCGACGGTGTCCAGAGCCCTGCACACGCGGGGTTATGCGTCACCGGACGTGCGGATGCGGGTGCAGGCCGCGGCCGAGAAGATCGGCTACGTGCTGGACCACAACGCCAGAAACCTGCGGAGCCGCACGTCCACGTCGATCGGCGTACTGATCTCCGACCTGCGCAACCCGTTCTACGCGGACCTGGCCGCGGGGATCGAGGAGGAGTTGCGGGCGGCGGAGTACCAGATGGTGCTGGTGAACGACAACGGCGATCCGGCCGAGGAGATGCGGGCGGCCGAGACCCTGCTGGCGATGCGGGTCCCGGGCGTCATCGTCACACCGGTGACGGCCGCCTGCCCGCGAGTCCTGCAGGACAACGGGGTCCACGTGGTGTGTGCGGACCGGGAGCTCGGCCGGTCGGGCGGCGACGTGGTGCTGAGCGACAACAAGGCCGGGGCCCGCGAACTCACCGAGCACCTGATCGGTCTCGGCCACACCCGGATCGGGCTGCTGATCGACGAGACCAAGTGGTCGACCGGTGCGGGCCGGCTGGCCGGGTTTCGGGCGGCGCATGCGGACAACGGACTCGACGTCGACGAGGACATCGTCGCCTACACGAGTTTCGACGCGGAGGCGGCCCAGCTGACCACCCGGAGACTGCTGAACGAGCACGACGTCACGGCGATCATCTCCGCGAACAACGTGCTGGCGCAGGGCGCATTGGCCGAGCTGAAGCACCGGCGGGTGAAGATCCCGAAGCAGATCAGCCTGGCCGCGTACGACGACCTGCCGTGGATGTCTCTGGTCCAGCCGGCGCTGACAACGGTCGACCAGCACACAGTCGACCTGGGACGCCGCTGCGCCCAGCTCCTGCTCGCGCGGATCCGCGACGAGTTGCCGGCCCGGCGTCGGATCATCCGGGTGGCGCCACGGCTGATCGTCCGTGGCTCGACAGGTCCCGCACCGAAGGCCTGACGGTCGCGAAGTCGACCTTGGACCTGCCGAAGAGTCGTCGACTCTGGTAACGATGCCACCAGCGCCAAGGCGCTGACGCCCTTCTGAGCCATAGCGGTGATCCCGTTTGGCGTGCGCGGCGGATGCCGCGATCGCCGAGCGGCTGGAGGCCGACGAAATGACCGAGCTCTGGGTCGACCGGATCCTGGACACCCACCTGAACCGCCACGCCGAGGTGACCGCCGCGATGCGGGGCCAGTTGCCACAGGTCCAGGCCATCGCGGACGAGCTGATCCGCCGCCTCGCAAACGGTGGAGTGCTGTACACCTACGGCAACGGTGGTTCCGCGGCCGACGCCCAACACCTCGTCGGCGAGCTGATCGGCCGCTATCTGCGGCAACGCCGCCCCCTACCGGCGGTGGCGCTGGTCGGCGACGCCGCCGTGGTCAGTTGCATCGCCAACGACTACTCATACGACGACGTGTTCGCCCGGCAGGTCCAGGCGCTCGTCCGGCAGCAGGACATGGTGGTGGGGTTCAGCACCTCGGGCACTTCCCCCACAGTGGTGAAAGGTCTCGCCGCGGCCCGGGCGAAGGGGGCCTGCTCGGTCGCGTTCACCTCGACCCGCGGCACCGAGCTCGCCTTGGCCGCCGACCTCGCGATCGTAGTACCGGCTGAGGAAACTGCCCGGATCCAGGAGATGCATGTGCTCGCCCTGCATCTGATCAGCGAACTGGTCGACCGCTGGGCCAGTGAAACCGACTACGTGAACAACTGAGGCACACTGTCGTGTCCGTAGTAGCGACATCAGTCCCGGCTCACGACCGTAGACCACTTGATGCGATAGCGTCCTGAGTCCCCGAAGAAGAAAGTCAATGGGTGTGAGCTCCTCCAAGATCGTCATCGTCGTCCCGACCTACAACGAGCGGGACAACCTGCCCGTACTGGCCGGCCTGCTAGCGGACCTGCAGCTGCCCGGCCTACAGATGCTGGTGGTCGACGACAACTCCCCCGACGGCACCGGAGATGTCGCCGACGAGCTGGCCAAGGCGGCGCCGGAGCAGGTCGGCGTACTGCACCGGACCGAGAAGAACGGCCTCGGCCGCGCCTATGTGGCCGGGATCGCCCGGGCGCTGTCCGAGGACGCCGACATCGTGATCCAGATGGACGCGGACCTGTCCCACCCGGCCTCGGTGGTCCCGATCATGGTCGACACGCTCCGTACTACGGACGCGGCCGTGGTGATCGGCTCGCGGTACGTCGAAGGTGGTTCCGCGGCGGCCGAGTGGGCCTGGCACCGCCGGGCACTGTCAGCCTGGGCGAACTTCTACGTGAACACGATCCTGCGGCTCCACGTCAAGGACGCGACCGCCGGCTTCAAGGCGTGGAAGGCGGACACGCTGCGGGCGATCGACGTCGGTTCGATCGAGAGCAACGGGTACTCGTTCCAGGTCGAGATGAACTATCGCGCGGTGCGGCGCGGGTTCCGGATCGCCGAGGTGCCGATCCGCTTCGAGGAGCGCACCCGGGGCGCCTCCAAGATGAGCCTGAAGGTGCAACTCGAGTCCGCCCTGATGCCATGGAGACTCCTCTTCCGCCGCTCCTGACCGACGCCTGCACGCTCGGCCGCTCCTGACCGACGCCTGCACGCTCGGCCGCGCCTGAGCGACGGCTGCATGCTCGGCCGCTTCCGCGCGGCTGCTGCGTCAGCCCCTCGGTGCGCCGACTCTTCGACAGCTCCTGATGGCTGCTCAGCCGTAGCCGAGCTCGTGCAGGCGGGCGTCACCGATGCCGAAGTGATGCGCGATCTCGTGCACCACTGTGACGTGCACCTCGTCGACGACGTCCTCGACGGCGTCGCAGATCGACAGGATCGGGTTCCGGTAGATGGTGATCCGGTCCGGCAGCACGCCGCCGTAGTAGTGCCCGCGCTCGGTCAGCGGGATGCCCTCGTAGATGCCGAGCAGGTGGGGATCGCTCGACGGAGCGTCGTCCTCGACGAACACGGCCACGTTGTCGATCAGCGCCGCCAGTTCCGGCGGCACCTCGTCCAGCGCCTCGGACACGAGGACCTCGAAATCCGCCCGGCTCATCTCGATCACCACCCCAGCGTAATGAGCCGCCACACACCTGCCACCGGCCAGATCCCGCCGCCCTCCCCCTCGCCGCCCAACCGCCGCTCAGCCGGCGCTCTGTGCCCGCCTGGTCAGCCGCCTGGTCGCCGCTCTGTCGCCCGCCTGGTCGCCGCTCTGTCGCCGCTATGTCGCCGCCCGGCGGAGTCCTCTTTCCCGTCCGGATAACCCGTTTTGGACCCTGGCCAGGTCTCCTCTATGCTTACGGCTGTCCCTGGAGCTTCGGCTCCCGCGGTCCGAGTCCCCATCGTCTAGTGGCCTAGGACGCTGCCCTTTCAAGGCGGTAACGCGGGTTCGAATCCCGTTGGGGATACGGTCGAAAGGCCGATGTCAGTACAGCTCGAAGGATGTAGTAGCATCGTCGAGCAATCTGGCCCAGTAGCGCAGTTGGTTAGCGTGCCGCCCTGTCACGGCGGAGGTCGCGGGTTCGAGTCCCGTCTGGGTCGCCAGGAGAGTGGCGGCGGGTGTGTCAACACACCGCCGCCAATTTTCTCTCCCGGTCAGGTAGCTCAGCTGGTAGAGCGTCCGCCTGAAAAGCGGAAGGTCGGCGGTTCGAGACCGCCCCTGACCACCCATTCTTGAGCGTGGATCTTCGGTCTGAGATCCGCCAACTCTTCCGCTAGTCCAGCAACGTCTATCCGGCAACCGCTTCGGCGAGCTGGTCCAGCGCCTTCCGCTGGTCTTCGAGCGAGGCATGCGCATTGATCGCCATCGTCACCTGTACGTCGGCGTGGCCGACGATCGTCTGGACGATGTGCGGCGGCACCTTGAGCCGTAGGAGCAACGTCACACACGAGTGTCGGAGATCGTGAAAGCGCATCTCTCCGAGCCCAGCTTCCTTCCGCAGCGGGTACCACGCCCGCCGCAGGTTGTCCGGCTCGATCGCCGTACCGATCTCGGTCGTGAAGATATAGCCGGTGTCGACCCACTTCTCACCGGCCGCCAACCGTTCCTTTGCCTGCAGCGCCTTGTGTGTCCTTAGCTCGTCTAGACAAAGCTCAATCAGCGGCACCGTCCGCCGAGACTTCTTCGTCTTCGGGGTCACGGCTCTTAGAGCCCATCGACACGCTGCAGAGTGCGGCGGACTTCCAAGGTCTTTCCACCCAGTCGATGTCAGCCCACTGCAGTCCGAGCGGTTCGCCGCGTCGCGGCCCCATGAACAACGCCAGCACGAACAATGTGTGTAGCCGCGTCAGCTTCGGCAATGGCCCGGGCCTGCTCCTCGGACGCTCCCGATTGGTGTCGTACTGCGCGCCTTCCAGCTGGTCCAGCTTGGCAACGTTGCGGCCCGCAAGCCATTTCCCAGTACGGCTGAACCCGTTCTACAAGTCGGCCCGAGGGGAACTGCTCACAGCACTGACCGATAGCGCAGCACTTCGCTTTGTCGCCGCGTCGTTCGTCAGTCTCCGTGCTTGCAGCACAGGCACGTGTTCCGAACGCGCTTCACGAGCGTCCGCACATCGGCGCCAGTGAGTTTGTGCAGCTTCTTTCGCCCGAGGTGGGGAATGAGATGCCCACGCGCCACAGCCGAGAGCATTCAGCGGCGCTCCGGGCCGGGCTCTTAGCTCAGGTGGTGCGCCCGGTAGCCGGTATCGAGCGCACCACCGGCAAGGTGACCTGATCCCGAAACGCCCTCATCACCCATGATGCGCGCTGTGCGATCGGCCGCGCACATATTGCGCGACCGAATGCGACTCCACCGACCTATGAAGGCAACGTCCGTACTCGCTGCCGGTCGGAAAAGGCCGTTGACCGGAGGGGTCAGGCCTTCAGGTCGCGCTTCAGTGCGACCTCGAAATTGATGACGAAGCCGTTGTCCTCGACTGTAATGAGCAAGACACCGTTTTTGACTAAAGTAGCTTTCTCCGCGCCGCTGGAACACTTGACCTCAACGTTGCGGATCGAATTGGGCGGCAAACCTGGCAACGGTGTCGGCTCAATGGCTCCGAGGGACTGGCTGCATGGGTCAACAACGCCACTCAGCCGAAGCTTGTACTTGGCATTTTCTGGACCCACCACGGCAAGCCTTGATGGTCCCCCCGTCGAACTAGTCAAGCCCAGGACCCGAACTGCCGTCGGTCCAATCTCAGCACCTGGGATCTCAGATGGCGAAGTTGGGGGTGGAGAGGCACTGGTACTGGGAGGCGGCGGGGTGACCGAGGGGACGGGATCTGCCTGATCAGTGGTGCAGCCGCTGACGGCAACAGCCATACAAGCAACCACTGCTAGACCAGCGGGTCCGCGCAACTTCATATACATTCGTCTCCTCGGTCAACCCAGTCCAGGATCTAGCTCATGCAGGTCAAGCTTCGAGCTTCCACTCGTCCTCTCGGACCTTCTTCGGGGCGTTCGTGCCGTCTGAGTAGGACGTCAGGTACTTGCATAGTCCAGTGGAGTATGTCTTCTTCGTGGCTACGAAGTATTTTGAGACCTGCCAGAGACGCATGCGCCTCCTTTGGCCTGATGGTACCGGCAATGAATAGCTGAAGCCTCCCGTTGAGGAGTAGCTTGCGGTAAGCGTCACCCCGATCGTTGCGCTGGCCTTTGTGATAATTAGCCCAGCCTCGGCCGATACGGACGCGCTCATTGCTGCACTGGCTGTTGCAGTGCTGCTCTCGGAGTAGCCGACCGTGGCCGGTCCCGTGACGTACGCGCTGTAGAGATTGGTTGGTCGCATCGAACTCTGCACATTAGTGATCGAATAGATAACTGGTTCCGGTGGACACGACTGGACGATCGGCGGAGAGGCTGGTTTCGGCGGATTGTCAGCGAATGCTGACGGCGAACTGAGACCTGTGAGCACCAGGACAGCTGCGGAGGAGGTGGCCAGGAACGTGGTTGATCGCTTCATTAAGGATTCCCCTGTGATGTACAACCGCGAGCCGGGCGGGGCGCGGGACGCTCACCGTAGCCAGGCGGTAGCCGTGGGTCACGGATACGGCCGGCCATTGGAGTTGCAACAAGTGGCAAAATGAAGCCTGCGATGCAACATGTGGCAATGCGGCCCCGAATAACGCCCATGTGTGGTATCGCAACTCGCTTGCACCAGCCAATGATCGAACTCGCCGACGCTGCCCAGGGCCAGCGACCGGTCCAGCAACAGCCAGCGTCAGCCACGGTCCGGGGTTGACGGCGGCCACCGCACAGCGCCGGGACAGGCCACCAGCCCTAGAGACGCTGTCGGACTGAAAGGCGGAAGGTCGGCGGTTCGAGACCGCCCCTGACCACACTTCCTGAGCAGGGCACTCCTCTTCCGTGAGTGCCCGCTCCTCCCCGATCGGGGTCATTACGTTAATCGGTTGCACGCCACCGAGACGGGGTGTCTGATCCCGGCTATGACGATTGTGCTGAGTACGCCGACGGCCGACGGAGTGGGCGAGGCTATTGCGGCGCTGCGGGCGTGGCAGCACGACGAAGCGCCGATGCAGTTGCATCCCGGGGACATCGGCTGGAACTACCGGTTCGGAACGACCGAGACGGCCGCGGTGGTCCGGACCTGGAGCCGGGACGGACGGATCCTCGCTGTCGGGATGCTGGATTCGCCGACGGTGGTGCGGATGACGGTCGCTGCCGACGCTTTCCATGACGAGGACTTGGCGCGGCGGCTCGTCGAGGACTTCTCGCTGCCTGAGCGCGGCGTGCTGCCGGAAGGTGCGGTATCCATCGAGGCGCCGCAGGGCCTGCTGCTCCACGACCTGTTGACCAAGGAGGGCTGGGGTGTCGACGAGCCGTGGACGCCGCTCTTCCGCGACCTCGCCGAAACGGTGGAGGACCCCGGCGTGCGGATCAAGGAGATCGGCCTGGAGCAGGCACAGGACTTCGCCGACGTCCTGCGGTCCGCGTTCAACACCACGAGGCCCACGCGCGATTACCGGCACAAGATGTACGCGGCACCGTTCTACGCCGACGCCCGATGCCTGGGTGCTTACGACGACCAGGGCAGCCCCGCGGCGGTGGTGACGGTCTGGTCGGCCGGCCCGGGGAAGCCGGGACTGGTCGAGCCGATGGGCGTCCACGCGGACCACCGCGGCCGCGGCTATGGCCGGGCGATCACCGTCGTCGGGGCGGCGGCGCTGCGGGAGATGGGCTCGTCAAGCGTGCGCGTGTGCACGCCGAGCTCCAATGTCGGCGGCGTCGCCACATACAAGGCGGCCGGGTTCGCGGCGAGGCCGGAGATCGCCGACCGGATCCGGAAGGTCTGACGTCGGGGTCTCCGGACCTCCGCGAGGCCGCAACCGGTTGGGGAGGGTACCTTTCAGGGCTGGTAGTCGCGGTCCGGGTCGAGCATCAGGTCTGGACAGATCTCCAGGACCCCACAGTCGCTTCGGCGATGATTTCGATGCGGCGTCCGTATGCCAGATGCCCATCAAACACAAAGCTGCCGTCCCTGAACGGCAACCCACAGAACGTCGCTCGGAAGTGCCCGGGAGATCTGCCCGGCGGGAGCGGCACGTACGGCGCGAATGGCGCCATGTCGTAGCTCGACCGTGCCCCGTGCTTGTTCCGCGCCACCTGATGAGCTACCGCGCGAAGCAGTGCGTCAAGGCCCTTGTCCACGTAGAGCTGCAGAAGGCGAAACTGACCGTCAAGGTACTTCTCATGGGCTCCGGAAGGATGCTGCAGAAGATACGCGCAGACCACAGGCGCGTGCCACCTGTACATCTGAGGATCGGCCTGCTCTTCAGCCAGGATTCCGTGGTACTAGTCCACGCACAGCCCCAGCGGGCCAGCAATGGCACCGCAGTCGCACTGACCCATGTTGGGGCTATCTGTCATGGTCTGCAACGTAGGCGGCCAGCAACAGCCTCGTCGACGGCATTTCGGCGCAGTCTTATGTCCTGCCGGGCTATAGACAGACTCAGGCCGGTCTCAGTCGGCGGATCAGGTGGTAGGCCTTGCAGCCCAAACACAGCCCGGTGGATGCGTTGAGGGCTGCCACGCCGAAGGCGAGAGCGGTGAGGCCGTAGCCAGCGACATCGACGCCGAGTACAAAGGTGGTCAGCGCCAGAGCGGTAAACACGAAGCCGACGAATTGGGCGAATCTCGGCGGCCGAGCGTCCTCCAACTCGGCTGGCGCTCCGATCCGCGGCCAGATGACACGGGCGAAGATCTGCGCCCACAACGACCACTGAAAACTCACGAACGCGGTGAACGCAAACACGGCGACCTGGGAGGCGAGCAGGCCGAGACCCAATGGTCGAGTAAGGTCAACGATGAGCAGCACGACGGCGAGTACGCTCGCTGTGGCCCCGGCGCTGAATCGCAAGAGGCGCGGATCGACATGGGCGCGGAGCGGGCACGCGCCATTACTGGTGCCGCGCATGTGGTTCTCCAGAGAATGAGATGCCAGCTAGTCCGATCCAGGTCAGGGTACTCGGCCACACCTGCATCTGTTCGGCGCAAGTTGGCCTCCGCGCCCGACGGCGTCGTGACCACGTCGTCGAGCCCTCCGGCGGCCACGACGGCCCGGGCCCGCTCGCAGGTCAGTAGGTACTGCCCGACCAGCGCGTCGGCCGTCTCATCGGGACCGACGCGAAACTCCGCATCTGGGTAACCGTCAGTCGAGAACAGATCTGGCTCGGGCAACCCTCCCTAGATCTTGAGGAACCAGCCATGCTCCGTCTCGGCCAGGTGTTTCACCAACCCAGCAAGCAGAGTCCAGACGCCGTCATCGGCCGGCGCAGCAGCTCGCCATCGAGCCCTTCCAGCTTGCGAAGCAACGTGGCGCGGTGGAAGTCGAGCTGCTGTGTCAGCGCGTCGCGCTCGTCAGCCAGACGATTCGGCACGGCCCGCTCCACAGGCGACTTAAATACCATGCGCCGACACTACGACCGACGTACGACAACACCCTGCTGTCCACCGAGCCCGAACGCACCATCGGTGCCCCGACAAGATCGGTCTTCGCTCGCCGCGAAGTACACCAGTCGCCGCAACCGCACTGACTACTTTGAAACACGCCCTAGAACGGGTCTGACCGCTTCCTTTTGCGTGAGGGTCTTTCGGCTTCAGGCCGAGAGGGAAGCGTCGGCGCACGCCAGTAGAGTTCCAACACGACTACGGAGAGGAGTGTCGAGTGGTCAGCATTCGAGGCAGGTACGAGTACGACGATGACGACCTCACTCCTGGCAAGAAGAAGGAGGGCGGTCTTCACCAGAACCTCTTCGACAGCGACGGGAATCTCAAAGGCAGCGCCCGCTTCATCCCTGAAGATCCCCACCAGGATCAGCCTTCGATGATCTTCGTCTACAACGAGACCGCGCCCCCGTTGAAGAGCAAGGAGCAGGAAGCCTTCGAAAGGGCCGTCTCGGATCAGCTCTCTCGCCTCGTTGACTACGGCATCGCAAAGGCAAAGCCCACCTTCAGAGGTTCTGGCACGAGAAGGCTCGTCCCACCATCCAGTCGAAGTGGGAGAGTCGGCCCAGAAGGCGGAGGCTCGACCGGCAGCTTGGCGCAAGTGAGCCGATTGTGATCGAAGCAACGGTTGTCGATTCCTCCAACGAACTGATGACCGCTTCGGAGGAGTACCGGAGCAACATGAGCAGCGCGGAAGCGCAAGCGCGCTACATGATGGCTCTAGCCGCCAAAGCATTCAGCGAAGAGCAAATGCGGATCGTCGCCAATGCCAACATCGATGACGGTGAGGGGTTCGCTGAGTTGGAACGCACGCTCGCAGAGCTGCCTCCGCAGCAAGTTACGCACATGATTGAGAACCTTGAGGCGGACCCGTCCTTGCTCATAGAGGGGGCGTTCGACCTAGGAAAGGGTATTGGGCTCCATCCTGCGGATGGCAACTACCTCCCCATCGAAGAGCGACGAGACGAGTAGAGCTGCGTGCCGCTCCGGCTTGGCGTCGGCACGGCCTTCTCTGCAGGGGCGAGAACATCGCTAGGTAACGAGGTTTCGTCGCCCTTGGGCTGGTGCGCATACTGCCTGTCGCAGATGCTGGATGCTAGGTGGGAGCGCCGACAGATGTGTCGGGCGGACCTCGAAAGAACTCTGGGAGACGATGTCGGATCAGGGGTGATGCGTTCGTCGCATGGATGAGTGGCCGCCCACCGTACTCAAGGAGAGCATCGTGACCGCTGTCTACACCTTCGATATCTACTCCAGCCTCGACGGCTTCGCCTCGTACGACGACGCCGACTGGGGACCGTACTGGGGTAAGCAAGGTCCCGAGTTCCTGGACCGACGGCTCGCCGTGTACGGCGAGGAGCAGCGGATGGTCTTCGGGGCCAACACCTTTCGGCTGCTGGTGGAGATGGTGGGCTTGAGCACCGTGCCGGACGAGGCGCTTGACCCGGTGAACGGGCGAATGAGGAGCCTGCCGACCACTGTGCTGTCGTCGACACACGAAGGACCGCTCGACTGGCCGGACGCGACCGTTCTGGGTGGCGATGCCGTCGAGGCGATCGCCCAGCTCAAGGAGGAGTCCGACGTACCGTTGCGCTCGAACGGCAGCCTGTCGCTGAACCGGGCCCTGATGGCCGCCGGCCTGGTCGACCAGGTGCAAGTGACGATCTTCCCAGTGATCGCCGGTCAGACCGGGGTGGAGCCGATCTTCCAGGATGCGGCGGACTTCGACCTCGAGCTGATCGAGAGCCGGACGTTCGACAGCCGCACCCAAGAACTCATCTACCGGCCCATCCTGCACGTCTGACGACATCCATCCCGAGGTGCTGCGTGCGGACGGCTCGGCGGTTCGAGGCCTGCCCTGACCACGCTTCTCACCTGCGGTTTCTCGATCAGAGAACCTCCGATCCTTCCGCTGGTCCAGCAACATCCCTCCCCGGCGAGCAGGACCGCCCGTCCCTTGCTGGCGGCCAGGTACGCGCGCACACTCGGACTGACCGCGGGCCGGATTCTGGGGTGCCTGCACCACCTCCGACCTGCCCGTGGCCGCGACCGTGGGAGGCGGCATGGACGAGTCACGAGCTCTTCAACGCGCGGCCTGGGCAGGTGCCGCTTCGGTCGTGCTGCTCGTCGCCGGGGTGGCGCTGGGCTACCTGGTCGGCGTCGACGACCCAGGCATGTCGGACTCTGACATCCTCGAGAGGCTCAACGACGACGCGCGGCAGGCTGCCGCCGGCATCGCGCCGCCCGTGCTCGCTGCAGGGGTCGCGCTGCTTCTCTGGTTCGCCACCGGTCTGCGGCGAGTGCTGGACCGACTGTCCGGCGGCGACCCGCTCGCGCACGCGACCGTGCCGGCCGCGGCGCTGTTCGGTGGGCTGATGATCACCGGTGTCTCACTCGATGTGGCGAGCGCGTTCGCGGCATGGTCGGACGAGTTCACCGCCGACCCGGACACTGTCCGCGCGCTCGGCATGGCGGGGCAGGTCCTCGCGCTCACCGGGCTGATCGGCTGCGGTGTGCTGGTCGCCGTCACGACGCGGATCGCCCAGCAGGCGGGTGCCCTGCCGACGTGGGCTGTCTGGGTGTCGTACGCCGTCGTCGTGCTGTGCCTGTCCGGCTTCTGGAGCGGGGGCATGGCGTCCGTGGCCTTCGCCCTGTGGCTCATCGGCGCCGTCATCGGGGTACTGCGCGCGGCGCGGCGGACACCGCCGGCGCCGGCCGTCCCGGCGCAGGGCGCACCGGCTCCAGAGGCGACCCGCACGCCCCCGACCACCGCCAACGGCTGACGCTCCAGCCGACGGTCGTACACGGCCTGGCCGGCAGTGGCACGGAAATCCCGCCGGAGTCCGTTCCATGTGGTTGCCTGCGAAGAAGATCTTGTCGTTGGAAGGTACGGAGTAAGAAACTCCCGAGCGCGGTGTCGAAAGGTGCCCGGCTGGTTCGTAGTTGGAGTGAGAGACCGGTGACAGGCCGGTTCGTCGACTAGGAGAACTCCGATGGAAAGCGTGGCGCGGCGACTCAAGGAGCTGTTCGTACCGATCCATGAGGTCGCCTACATGGCCGACGACCCGACCGAGGAGCTGCAGGCGCTCGGGTACGAGGGCTACTGGCCGGGGTACTTCGCCGCGCGGTCGGCGCCACTCGGGCGCGTGCCGGCCGAGGTGGTGGACGCACTGTTCTACAACTTCGCCCCGGGCGAGGTCGCCGCGTACATCCCGAGCGTCTGGGAGATTGCCACGCCGGAGGCCGTCCTCGCCGCCCGGCAGCGCGGCTGCGTCGCGGCGCTCCGCCGGATCCTGGGCGACCTGGCCGACAGCCCGGCGATTGCACGGGCCGCCGAGCTCGCTACGAGGGCCGCGTTCAACGCACCGATGGAGGGCAGGCTCCTGTACGCCGGACTCCGCTCGCTCCCCGTACCCGAAGAACCCCTCGCTCGCCTCTGGCACGCAGCCACCCTGCTCCGCGAACACCGTGGTGACGGTCACCTGACCGCGCTCGTCGCGGCCGGCATCGACGGACAGGAGGCGCACGTGCTGCAAGCGCTCTACTGGGACATGAAGCCGCGAGACTTCGGCCGGCTCGACCCGCTCACCGATGACCAGCTGGACGCGGTCGTCGACGGTCTCCGGCTCCGCGGCCTGGTCGACGCCGCCGGCTGGTTCACGCCAGCCGGCCGGAAGCTCAGGACCGAGATCGAGGAGCTCACCGACACGTTGGCCGCCCCGGCGTACACCTGCCTCGAGCCGCAAGAGATCGACGAACTCATCACCGACCTCGGCCCGGTCGCCGCGAAGCTCAAGGCCGCCAGCCCCTTCTGACGATTGCTGGAGCAGGGGCCAAGCTCACACCTCTGGTGGCTCTCAGAGACCCTGCAGGTGCTGGGTCTCGTTCAGAGACAGCACCTGATGGCTGAAGTGGGTGTCGTTGCGGCGGAGGATGGTGATACCGCCTGAAGTCAGTGGAAAGAAGACCCGGTCTGTCGACGTCATCGGCATGCCGATCCAGGCAGCGATCAGATAGCTCGACGCGGACCCGTGAGACACCACGATCTGCTTCGCGACTGGTCGACGGAGGATGTCATCGAGGGCCGGGTACAGGCGTTCGACCAATGCCATTCGGGTCTCCGCACCAGCTGGTCCGTCGTGGTGGCCGAGTCGATCGCCGTACTCCGGAAGTGGGATGTGCCGCTCGGCGAGCCACGCTTGGGGACGCCCGTCAGCCTCACCGTTGGACCTCTCGCGAAGCCGCGCATCAGTCTGAACCTCGACGGAGAACCTCTGGGCAATTCGCTCTGCCGCTTGGCTGGCTCGCCTCAGATCAGAGGAGTAGACCTCGACCGGCTGGCGTCCGATCCTGCTCGCCAAGACCTCGGCGATGCGTTCGGCCTGCAGGCGCCCACGAGCGGTCAGCTCTGAGTCATGCCAGCCTCCAACGATGCCGTCAACGTGATGCTGCGCCTCGGGATGCGTGACGAGGTAGATATGTCTCATTTACCCTCCTCCGATCCACCTTTGCAGCCCGCTTTCCGGATCACAGCTGAACTTCCAATGTCAGCTCATCGTGGAGTGCGATCCCGTACTCGCCTGCCAACGGAATGGACGGTTTTAGAGCCCGCGATGCATCTACAGCGCCTGGTGTAACGCCAACGATCCGCATGCCTCGCCGCTGATAGAACCGGAGCGCGTCAAGGTTGTCATTGGTGGTGACCAGCCATACTCGCCGGGCGTCGGCCTGTCGCGCTCGCTCTACAGCAGCAGCCAAGAGGACAGTGCCCACACCGACGCGTTGCTGCGTCGCGTTCAGGGAGATCACCTCCAGCTCCTGGTCTGAGATCTCGTAGGTGAGCAGACCCACCACACGACCCTCCTGCTCGGCGATCAAGGCCGGAAGGTCGGCAGCCTCGAAAGCCGCTCCGTGGACCGCCACCGTCGTGCTGCCCGAGAACGCCGTCAGGATGCTCGTGACTACGGCACGGTCAGAAGGCTCGGCGGTCCGGACACGAAGATCTCCCATCGCTGTAACGCTACTCGTCCCCGCGCTCTGACCGCTCGTCAGACGGCCGGCGACCCGCAAGGGATCGCCGGCCGCTCGGAGGCAGTGTTCAGACGGTCTTGGGAAACTTCACGCGGGTGTTGGCGTGGCAGCGGTAGCCGAGCGGGTTCTTCGCGAGGTACTGCTGGACCTCATTACTGGGCTTCGGGCCGCGGCTTGAAGCGGCGTACTTCTTGAGGCCAGCCGCATGCTTCCGCGATCTTGCCGGCCCACATCTTGGCCGTCTCATCGTCGGCAACGTCCACCACGGTCTGTCCGCCCAGCCATTCCTTGCTTTCGACGTACGGTCCGTCGGTGAACGTCAAGGTGCCGCTCGTGGCGTCGGCGCTGAAGACCGGGCCGTCCTCTTCCTCCAGACCCCCGGCGAAGACGTACGACCCGGCGGCCTTGATCTCGTCCACGACCGCCCTTGCGAGGGGCCCGCGCCCGCGGAACCACTCCTCGGTGTGGTCACCCACCCACTGTTGATTGAAGTAGATGAGGTACTCCGGCATGTCTGCTCCCTCGGCTCGGGCGGACCCACTGTCCGCCTCCATCTACGCTACGAACGACCTGCGGCGGAAACGACACCCTCAGGCAGAAAATTCACGCCAGTGTTGTCCGGGGTGCACGATTGCGGATCGAGCCATCGACGGAGGCAATTTGTCGGTGGGGGCTGGCAGGGTACTCCGAGTGACGGAGACGGTGGTTCCCAGACTGCACCAGTGGACGATCGAGGCGCGGGAGTACGCGCGGCAGGAGACGCGGCGCGGGAAGCGGCATGCCTACCAGGAGCTGGTGCCGGAGCGTACTGCGCTGCTGGTGGTCGACATGGTCTCGTTCTTCGTCGCGGAAGGGGACTACGAGCGCGGCATCGTGCCCAACATCCAGGAGCTTGCCGGCACCCTGCGCGACCTGGGTGGGACAGTCGCGTGGGTGTTGCCAGGACGAACCGAAATCACCGCAGTGACAGAGGAGTTCCTCGGGGCCGACATGGCGAAGATGTTCAGCGAGTCGGGCGGCACCGGGCCCCTGCGGGACCGGGTCTGGCGCGAGTTCGACGTACGAGATGAAGACCTGATCGCGGAGAAGACGGCAGCGAGTGCCTTCTTCCCAGGCCGCTGCGATCTACCGGACCTGCTCGAGGCGCGTGGCATCGACACCGTCCTGATCACCGGCACCGTGGCGAACGTCTGCTGCGAGTCCACCGCTCGCGACGCCAGCACCCTCGGCTACCGCGTCCTGATGGTTGCCGACGCCAACGCCGCCCGCCGCGACCAGGACCTGAACGCCACCCTCCACACCGTCTACCGCACCTTCGGCGACGTCCGCCCCACCGCCGAAGTGCTCACCCTGCTCACGTCCTGAAATCCCACCCGTTTGGAAGCGATCGGTGTCCTCAGTCGGGTGATGTGCGACCGCCAGGTGACCTGAGACGGGGTAAGGCGCCGGATCGCTGCATGAGCGGCGGCTACGCGGGGAAAACCTTCCAATGCCCTTCGGAGATGACCTCGACAGCGCCGTCCGTCACCTTGATGGCGGTCTGGTCGTCGATGGCGTACGCCGGACCTGCGATGCCGGCGGCCCATCTCTCCGCGTCGACCATGGTGTTCTCCGGCATGAGCTCGTGGTCCAGGTGCGGGAAGATCGAGAAGTCGACGACCCCAAGCGTGCGGTCGTCCGGCGCAGACGGCCACTCGACGAAGTCGTCACCGATCCGCGGTGTCATCACCATGCTGCCGGCACTCAGCCCCACCCAGACCGTGTCGGGCAGCGACGACATGACCTCCGACAGCCCTGACTGTCGCATCCAGTGGCACAGGTACGTCGCTTCGCCGCCGTCCACCAGCAGCACGTCGGCCTCTCGGACCCACGGCACCCACCGCTCCTCGCCGATGCTGGGCAGCGCGGTGAGCTCCAGGACGCCCAAGGACGCCCAGCCCAGGCTGGTCATCATGTGCCACGGAGGCTCGCCGGCGACGAACCTTCGCACCGAGGCGGGCCCGAGCATCGGGTGGCCCCACTGCGCCGTGGGGATGCAGAGCGCACGGGACTCGGAGATCGGCTTGCCCAGCAGATCGACCAGCGCATCGCGGATGCTCTCGTTCGTAACGCCTCCGGAGGTGAGAAGGAGCTTCACAACACCTCCCGAGTTGAGTGCATGTGGACTACAGATCGTGGAGGCGTCATCGCCCGACTCCTTCTCTTGCCCTGTCGTGGCGCCCTCGATTGGCAGCCATTCACCTGTTCCACGAACGCTACGTTCCAGATCCGACACCCTGCCAGAAGATTCGGCGGGCCTCCGCCCACGCGCATTGTCATCGGCAGCACCATCCGCTCATCATCCCGCGCCGAGGCGCGCTCAATGACCGCAACGCCTAGCTGTTGCGGTGGGCGATGATTCGGGAGACTCCGACGCCACCTCATTCGCCAATGGCGTGGCCCTTCTGCGCTTACGACGAGCGGCTCACGGTGGTCTCTTGGTCCATCCGCGACAGCTTCTCGGGATTGCGCACGTGGTAGGCGCCGGTGACGTAGCCGTTCTCCAGTCGCACCGCCACCACGCCGTCGATCTCGCCCTCAACTCGGACGAGCAGCCCCGGGCCGCCATTGATCTGCACCAGCTCGACCGACCTTTCTGCGTCGCGCTTCCACCAGCCGACGGCCAGCAAGCGAGCGACGTTGTCAGCTCCCACAATGGGCCGCAGCAGGGCATGCTTGACGCCGCCGCCGTCGCTCAGGGCCACGACGTCCGGCGCGAGGATGTCGAGCAGGCTTTGCAGCTCGCCGGTTTCGACCGCTCGTTGGAAAGCCTCGAGTGCGGCTCGGTGCTCGGCAGCGGAACCGGTGCCTCGCGGACGACGCGCGGCGACGTGGGCCCGTGCCCGGTGGGCGATCTGGCGTACCGCAGCCTGGCTCTTGCCGACGGCTTCGGCGATCTCGTCGTACTCCAGCTCGAAGACCTCACGCAGTACGAACACCGCCCGCTCGGTCGGTCCGAGCGTCTCCAGCACCAGCAGCATCGCCATCGAGACGCTGTCGGCCAGTTCGACATCCTCGGCCACATCAGGGGCCGTCAGCAACGGTTCGGGCAGCCACGGCCCGACGTAGGTCTCCTTGCGCCGGCCCAGTGTGCGCAGTCGTTTCAGCGCCTGCCTGGTGGCGATCCGGATCAGGTACGCGCGCCGGTCCCGCACCGTGCCGAGGTCGACGCCCGTCCACAGCAGCCAGGTCTCCTGCAGGACGTCCTCGGCATCGGTGGCGGAGCCGAGGATCTCGTAGGCGAGGGTGAACAGCAGGTTGCGGTGGGCGACGAACGCCTCGGTGGCCGCGTCCGTGCCACTGCCACCAGCTGCGGCCGTCGGTTGCTCAATCCGTTCGCTCATATCCCTACGATCCCGCTCCCCGCCGCTTTGTGACACCGACGACCGGTGGGCTATGTCACAGAGATCCCGCTGTCACAACGAGTGGGTCGCCGGGATCTCTTGCTCGTCAGGACGCAACATCACGAGTAAGGAGCCTCAGCATGACCACACCCACGACCACCGAGCTCCGGTCGCGCATGCCCAACCCTCTCCCGTTCCTCCCCGAGATGGCGGAAGTCGGCGCCGGTCTGCACAAGGCTCTCAAGAACAGCCCGATTCCCCCGACCACCATCAGCTTGCTGCAACTGCGCGCCGGGCAGATCCTCGGCAGCACGTACTTCACCATTCGGGAGACCGGCAAACTCCGCGAGCTCAGGGAGCCAGCGGAGCGCATCGCCGCCGTGGCCACCTGGCAGGACGCCACCTACTTCACCGACGCCGAACGGGTCGCGCTGGAGTTGGTGGAGGCCGTACTCACCCCGAACCCGTCCGGTGAGCGAGTCCCCGATGCGCTGTACGCCAAGGCTTCCGCGTACTACGACGACCAGGCGATGTGGTCGCTCATCATGGCGATCGCCCACATCGGCTTCTTCACCCCCGCCGCTCTCATCGCCAAGCCGATCCCAGGCAGGGCCCCCGGCCAGAACTACAGCGAGCGAGAAGGGCAGACAGCATGAGCATCACCAAGTTCGCGGTGGCGGGAGCCACCGGGCGGCTGGGACACCACGTCGTCGAGGTCCTCACCGAACGAGGGCACCAGGTCGTGCCGATGTCACGAGCCACCGGCGTGGACATCATCACCGGTGAGGGCCTGGCCAAGGCGCTCACCGGGGTGGACGTCATCATCGACGTCGCCTCGTGGCACGCCTCCGAGCAGGAGGCGGCGACCGAGTTCTTCCGCACCTCAGCCCGCAATCTGCAGGAGGCGGGCCAGAAGGCGGGGGCCGCCCAGATCACCGTGGCATCCATCATCGGCGTCGACAACGCCACCACCGGTTTCGTCGCCGCCAAGCTGGCGCACGAGGAATTCCTCCTGTCCGGCCCCCTCGAAGTCCGCATCCTGCGGGCAGCGCAGTTCCACGAGTTCGTCGGTCAGCTTCTGGACTGGCAGCAGGGCGACGTCGCCTACGTCCCGGCCCTGCCCACCCAGCTCGTGGCCTCCCGCACCGTGGCCGAGGAACTGGTCGACCTGGCCCTCGACCCTGGCGAACCGACTCCAGGAACGCCGATCCCGGAGATCGCCGGCCCCCGAAAGGAGACCATGGCGGAGGCGGCCGCACTGCTCGGCGCCCGCCGCGGCATCAAGGTCGTAGGAGTCGACGGCTCGGGCATGCCCGATGCCGAGCTTGCCGCCAAGGGCGCGTTCCTGCCCAGCCCACACGCCAAGCTCGCAGGACCCACCTTCCAGGACTGGCTCGCCACCCAACCCTGAGCCGGTCTTATTCGATCAGGTCTGGGTCGTGCATGAACTTGCGGACGTCTTGTGCGCAGCGGCAGGCGACCGCGATCTTTGCGGCCCACTCCAGGGCCGCCTCTCGGGTGGGTACGTCGACGACGGTGACGCCGCCGATGAGCTCCTTGCTCTCCGGGTACGGGCCATCGGTGACCACCCCGTCGACGCCCACAACGGCGTGCTCTACATCGCCCTCGTCGTAACTCAGCCCGCCGCCGAAGAGGAACACACCGGCATCCTTGGCCTCCTGGAGCACCGCATGGGCGGCCTTGCCCACCTCGGGGATGTCCTCCTCGGGGATGTGGTCCATCGCGCCCTTCTCGAACGAGATCAGGTACCGCGTCATCTCATCTCTCCTCGTCCCGGCAGCCTTCCTTCGGCCACCTCTCACCCGTACTACGAACGCCTCACTCCGGATCCGACAGGCTACCGGGCAGAAATTCTCACGGCTCTCCGAAGAACAGCGAATCACCGGGATTAGGTGACGCCTGCTCACCTGGCTGGCGGCGACGCTGGCGGTGGATCGACAGAGCGAGCCCGCTGCCGAACCAGCCACGACCGAAGGAGATCCTCCGTGAGCGCCGAGCAGCGAGAGAACCTTGAAGCGATCCTGCGGCAGTCAGCCTTTCCGGCCGGTATCGACGTCAACGAGCAGCGACGGCTGCTGCGCGAGTTGACGTCGTCGCAGCCGCTACCCGCCGACGTGACCGTGACAGCGGCCGCCCTGGGCGACGTCCCAACCGCCGAGATCACCATCGATGGCATCGAACCCCGCCATGTTGTCCTCTACTTCCACGGCGGCGTGTACGTCCTGGGCGACGCCGTCTCCGCCGCCAACCTAGCTTCGCAAGTCGGCCGGCGAACCGGCGCAAAGGTCATCTCTGTCGACTACCGGCTCGCCCCCGAGCATCCGTATCCCGCGGCGGTCGGCGACGCGCTGGCAGCCTACGAAGCCCTTCTACAGAACGGCATTGCCCCTTCGGACATCGTCTTCGCGGGCGAGTCCGCCGGCGGCGGGCTCGCCGTCGCCACCCTTGTCAACGCCCGAGATCACGGGCTGCCCTTGCCTGCCGCAGCCTTCGTGATGTCACCGTACGCCGACCTAACGCTGACCGGGGTGACCATGAAAACCAAGGGCGAGGTCGACACGCTGATGAGCCGCGAAAACCTCGAAGCCCGAGTCGCCGACTACACGTCTGGACAAGACGCCGCTCTTGGCCTCATCAGCCCGATCTTCGCCGAGCTGTCCGGACTGCCGCCGCTGCTCATCCAGGCCGGAACTCACGAGGTTCTCCTCGACGACGCCATCCGCCTCGCCCAACAAGCCGCCTCCGCAGACGTAGAGGTCACCCTCGACATCACCCCCGGGGTACCGCACGTCTTCCAAACCTTCTACCCGATGCTCGACGAAGCGACCGCCGCACTGGACAGAGCCGGCCAGTTCCTGTCGGCCCATCTCGCCGGCGCCGAACAACCCGCTTGAGAACCTCTGCCGAACGGAACGTCGACGGCAAGATCACCGACTGTAGTGATCGACGAGCCTCCCCGCCTGGAGATGCCGAGGGTTCACCAGAGGTCGGCTCAGAATTCATTACTGAGGGACAAGTTCAGGGGTATGACTTCACGACTCTTCTCTCGCAGGCGCACCCGGATCGCCGTCGCGATCGGTGCTGCCGTTGCGGTGGTGGGCACGGGCACAGCCACGGCCGCTGGCTGGCTCTCGGCCCCCTCCCATGACTTCCGCGCGGCGGCCGACTCTTTCTCCGGCCACGGCAAGGTCAGTGGCAACGTACTGCGAAACGACCTCGGCGCAACCGCGGTCGTGCGGCACACCGACCCGTCCGACGGCACGGTGACGGTCAACGCGGATGGCACGTTCACCTACACACCGAAGTCCGGCTTCAAGGGCACGGACACCTTCACGTACACGGCGTCCGACGCAGTACAGGTGTTCAAGGACGCTCAGTCGAACGGGGCTCCCCTGCCGCCGCTCGGGAAGGTCGCAGGCCCGGGCGGCACCACTACCCAGCTCTCTGGTGAGGGCTACGGCTCGGCGCTTGCCCCGGCGCCGGGTAAGGGCGGCTACTTCTATGGCCTCACCGACCGCGGCCCGAACGCCGACGCTCCGGATGGCAACAAGTCCGAGATGCTCCTCGACTTCACGCCCCAGATCGGCAAGTTCAAGCTTGTCAACGGCAAGGCTGAACTGGTCAAGCAGATCACCATGAAGGGGCCGAAGAACCTCGGCGGTGTGAAGTACAGCGGACGCCCACCGCACGACACGAGCGAGGTGATCGACCACGTCGAAGCGACGAACGCCAACGGCGGTACGCCGGTGCCCGTCGGCAGGGATCCGTACGGCTACGACTCCGAGGGCCTGGTGGCATTGCCCGACGGCACGTTCTGGGTCTCGGACGAATACGGTCCGTACATCACGCATTTCGATGCGAACGGCTACGAGCTGGGCCGGCTGACGCCGTACAAGAACAGCCCTGACAACGCGTTCCACAAGATCATCGGGTACCTCCCGGCTGAGCTCGCCTACCGCGTGAAGAACAAGGGCATGGAAGGCCTGACGGTCACGCCGGACGGCTCGACCCTGGTGGGAATCATGCAGTCCGCGCTGCAGCAGCCGGATCTCGGCGACACGAAGGCCGCCGTCGTCTCCCCCTCCCGCATCGTCGCGATCAACCTGCACACGTACAAGTCCAAGCAGTACCTGTACCTGCTGGACAACCCGGCGACCACGGGTGCCGCCAACAGCGAGATCACCGCGCTGTCCAACACGAAGTTCCTGATCGACGAGCGTGACGGCAACTTCGAGCCGTTCGCCCAGAAGACTCTCTACGAGATCGACGTCAACGGGGCCACCGACGTCAGCGGCCTGACGATCGGCGGCAAGTCACCGGAGGTCTTGGTCGGGGCGGGTAGCACGAACGCCGCGCTCGCAGGGCTCACCGGTGCCGGCGTCAACGTCGCGCAGAAGCAGCCTTACGTCAACGTCGGGATGCTGGTGAGCCAGCTCGACCCCACCGGCAAGTTCTTCGCGCACGACAAGGTCGAAGGCGTCGCCACCGCGGACGGCGGCAAGACGCTGTACCTGTCCAACGACAACGATTTCGGCATCGACACCATCGTCGTCGACCCCGACGGAAAGTGGACCGTCCACCAGAAGGTGCTGCCGACCACGGGTCAGATCGACAACGGCGAGATCCTGAAGATCGACACCACCAAGCTGCCAGCAGTCCTCAAGACCACCACCGTGACGATCCACGTCCGCTGATCGAAGGTGTGAGGGGCACCCGCGCCCCTCACACCATCCTTGCCGGCCAGTGCCAGAGCCTCACGGGCGGAGGCGGCCGAAGAGGATGCGGCTGAGGAGGCTGGCCAGCACCAGGGCCAGGAGGCCGGTCAGGGCTACGACGGACAGGACGCAGGCTGCGTTTCTAGCTAGGGCCAGCCTTGGGGTCCAGCGGGTGTAGCCATCGGTCAACAGCGCCAGAGTGACTAGCGTTGCGAAGGCGAGGGCGGCGATGACCAGGACGATGACGTGATGGCCGCCGAGCGTCGCCGTCGCCGTGAACTTCGACGTACGGTCGAGCCAGGCGCCGAACGTGTACATCCAGACCACTGTTGCCAGGTCGGCGGCCATCAAGAACCACAGTGCCATCGTTGGGCGGGAGGCGACCTGCGTCAGCCCGTACGACCTGCGGGGTTCGGCAGTCACGGTGTCGTTGAGTGGAATCGGCCTCGCGTCGCGCGCTGGCCTCAAACTGTTTGCTCTGGGGACGGCCATTGCTCTGCGCTCCTGAATGTCGACGGAGCTACGCCCGCTTCCGGTCACGGACGTGCATCTAGCCTAATTACGCGACAGCCCTTGCACAGAAGGCGAACAACGATGCCGCGCAGGCATCATCGCAGCGGTCAGCGACCGGCGTACACCGCCGCAAGCTCTGCCACCAACGGCTCGCCCGCGCCCTGGCTGGACGCGAACCACAGGTGGAT
This sequence comes from Kribbella sp., assembly GCF_035687465.1. NCBI lineage: Bacteria > Bacillati > Actinomycetota > Actinomycetes > Propionibacteriales > Kribbellaceae > Kribbella > Kribbella sp. Next base: position 8,244 of record NZ_DASRXP010000380.1, on the reverse strand, counting down.
CGCGTTCGCAGCCGGCGAATCCGCGGTGTCGATCAGACGCACGATCTCCGCCGGCGACGGTCCCCCGAGGAACACAGGCTGATCGGCGTCGGCGGTGGTCTGCGACAGTACGTCGACCAGTCGGGCCAACCGGCGATTCCGTACCTTCACCCCTCGCGACAGACGCGCCTCGGCCGCCGCCCGACGCCACTCGCCAAGGACGAACTGGGCACGCCGCTGACGCAACAAACCGCTGTCGGTGTCCGTCCGCGCTGGCGCCGCTTCATTGTCGGCCTCGAAGACATCGGCCCGCAGGTCTTCGAGCGGCGCACCGCGCAGCGGAACCAGCTCGGTGAAGACCGGCATCGTCGCACCAAGACTCTCCGCCGCGCGGCCTGACCGCAACGTCAGCAGGACCGGTTCGTACGCCGTTCCCGATCGGCTGTCCACGAGTCGAACCATCAACCGGTCCGAGATCACCGCGGCCGGCAACGACGGACCGAAGGCGGGAACCATCACCCGGATCGCCGAGCCCTCGTCCGACCGCATCATGCGGACTTCCTTGGTCAGCACATCCGTGTCGACGATGCGCGCTCGTACCTGACGAGGATCGACCGAGCTGCTCACCACCGCCCCGCCGGCCGACGGCTCACCACTCAGCCGATAACTCACCGAGTGGTCTTGAGGCTTGAAGGTCGGGACCACACGTACGGCGGCCTGCAATCGGCTCCAGGCTGCGGCGACGAGATCCAAGTCGTTGTCAGGGCCGTCCACGACCTCGCGCCCGAGGATCGCGTAGCCGGCGGCCAGGCGGGACAGGCCGGAGAACAGGGCCCGCGGCAACGATGACGCCGAATCCGCCAGTTCGGTCAGATAGCCGGCGAACCCGGCGGCCGAGCCGCGCGCGAGCACCAGCGCCTGCTCAGTGAGCTGCTGCCGAAGCGGGCCGGGCCGCAATGACGCTGCTGCCCGGACCTGGGCCACCGCGCGCTCGGCGTCCAGCAAAGCCTGCTCGAGTGGAAGCTGCAGCCACCAATCCAGCGCGTCGATCACAGCGATTCGCTGCCAGGGACCGGTCGGCACGACGTCGAGTGACACCTCGGCCCCAAGGCTTGAACGAGCTGACGAACGCAGCTCACCGAGGCGTCTTACCGCATCCGGCCCGATCAGTAGCTCCAGCAGGTCCAGGTCAGCCTGCTCCCAGCGCTGCACGGTGACGGAATGCCATCGCTCAGGATCGGCCAGGTCGATCTCGACACTGATCCCCGACCCGAGCTCGGTAGTCCTGATCAGATCGGCAGGCTTCGGCTCCGCGATGCGAACCTCGGGGGCACCCCGATCACTGCTGTCCGGCGCACTCAGGAAGGCGAACATCGGGTCGAACCCCTCCTTCGCGCGCAGCCGGACCAACTTCCGACATCGTTGTTATTGTCAACGACTCGTCGGCGGACCATGCGATGGACACGGTTCTCAAAGGTTAGGACCGAACCACCAACTGGTAAAGACCGAGTAAAGACAGGGCCGGTCAGTACGGTGGAGCAATCGCTCGTCAGTCCGGTTGCGCGATCTGCCAGGCACTCAGCGCGCCCTTCCTGGCAGGACAGCCGGCCGGAGTCGCCGACTCGGTCCACGGCGGTCGCGGGCGACTGGCGAGTTCGTGCAGTGCGAGCCGCCGCAAACCGACGTACTGATCGGCCCGGTCCCAGACCGGTCGAGTCATTCCCCCGGCGCTCGGCCGATGGAGGCGCCGCAGTTCGGTGGCACTCCGCAGAAAGCCCTCACGCCGCCGGTCCCGAAACTCGTCGATCCGCGCTTCCACCGCCGCGCTGCCCTCGTCCGCGGTCGACTCCCGCAGCCAGGTCTCGCGATCGCACTCGACCCAGCACAGGTACTCGACGAAGGCCAGAAGAAGGATGTGCCGATCCTGGGTCAACCCGCTCGGACGCTCGGCAGCCTGGCTGCGCAGCCGGCTCAACTCGCCCTGCTCACGCCAAATCAGCCGAACGGCACGGAACGCCGATCCAGCAGGACCCTCGACGGCAGGCGGCGGCGGCAACGCGAGCCGAACAACCTCACCGTCCCTCGCCGGCAAAACGGGGATAGCCGGCTGACGGCGATGCACGCTCGCCGCCGCAACGCCGAGAGTCCTCCAGGCCAAGCCATGCTCCCCGGCCGCGCGATAGGACATTGCACGCGCCACTGTCCGCAGATCGGCCCCCAGGTAGGCATCCGCCAGGTCGCCCTCGCGAAGCACCCGCAAGGCCCTGCGCCAATTACCGAACTCCAACGCGTCGATCGCAGCGACCTCGCCTGGAACGGTGGTCATAGCCGTGGAGGATCGACGAGGCAGGGCCGAACGCCCCTGAGGATGAGCGAAGGAGTCGCGGTGAGCGTCTGTGCTGCGGCGGATGATCTGCTCATGAGGCACCTGCTTCGATCAAACGAATCAAGCCGGCTGAGTCGTTAGAGCCCCCGTCTACCGAACGTCGTGCAACTTCAGTTGACTACAGGTTGAATTCAGTTCTAGGGTAGATCTACGGTGGAATTACGTCAATCGAGAACGTGTCGTCCCAGCCGCTGATGAGCCTGGCGATCGATTGTCGACACCCAGCATCTGAACTTCAGCTGTAGTCGATGAAGTGCGGTAGAGACGGTGTAGGGTGGCCAAAGTCCTTGCCCTCATCGGTTGGCTGACCATTCGGGAGTGACAGTGGCCGCTTCACCAGAGGCCGTAAGTCTCGCCAGCAAGCTTCGCGACCTGCGCAAATCTCAGAGGTTGACCCAGGCACAGCTGGCGAGAGCCCTCAGTGAGGACACAGCCGTCTCTGTCGCTGCAATCAGCTCGTGGGAGTCGTTGTCCAACCCCAAGCTGCCACCTGCGAAGCGCTTGCGTTCCTATGCACTGTTCTTCGCGCAGACTCGTCCGACCGACAGCACTCCGCATCTGGCGCGTGAGAAGGATCTGACCACAGCTGATCAGGAGCGCTTCGAGCTGCTCCATCAGGAGCTCGTCGGTCTCCGTGACTCGGCTCGCGGCGTGACCGGCTCGTCGATCGGCAGGTCCATCTGGACCTTTGAGAGCGGCCCGATCACCATCATCTGCCCGGAGGTTCCGGCCGACGGTCGTTCTCCGCTGGCCAAGGAAGAAAATCCCAACTACACCCGGGCATACCGCTACGCAGACCTCGATGCGCTGCTCGAGTTGTGGGGTCACATTCGTGCTTCCAATCCGGAGCTGCAGGTGGCGTACCGGCTGACCGACGAGGTCGTTCCGGACGACCTAACCGGCCACCTAGTCGTGCTCGGTGGCATCGCCTGGAATCCGACCGCCGTAGTACTGCAGAGGGTGCTGGACGATTTGCCCGTACAGCAGGTCGCCGTCCCGGATCTGGAAAACGGCGAGATCTTCAGATTGAATGAGCCCAGCGGCCGCGAATTCCGTCCTCAGTGGGAGGACCGCGCAGACTCCGATCATGAAGCCATCGACCCGGAGCAGCTCAAGGCAGAGCAGACCGAGGACGCGTGGGGCGACGGCAGACGTCGCGATTTGGTCGAGGATGTCGCGCTCTTGGCACGTATGCGCAATCCCTTCAATCACCACCGCAGCGTCACCATCTGCAATGGCGTCTACAGCCGCGGGGTCCTGGGAGCGATCCGCGCGCTCACGGACGGCGCGGTCCGCGAACGGAACGAGGCGTACATCGCTGATCGGTTCCCGAGCGGATCCTTCGCGCTACTCATGCAGGTCCCTGTGGTGAATGGCGACGCGATCTCACCCGACCTCGAGATCCCCGGGTATCGTCTCTACGAGTGGTCGCCGGGTGAGGAGGCCACCGAATGAGGAGGCTGCCAGATGCGCCGCCAGATCAGGCACGGACAGTCACACGCATCACTTCTCCACGATGTGTCTGCTGCCAGCGTGCCGCGGACGCGCAGCCGTCTGGATGCGATCGTGGTTCCGGCAGCACGATCGTCGTCCGCGCTGCAGGATGTCATTTCCCTGTCCGCTGCACTGTCCGTACCACTGGTAGTCCTCTGCAGCCGGCAGGTCAGCATCGAACAAGTCGCACAGCGGGTGGAGAAGACGTTCGGTGCACGTGCGCTCATCATCGAAGTACCTGAGGGCTATCAGCTGCTGGACGATCCCCACCTGCTGACTTCCGACCCCGTGTTCAAGGAGGCGTCCGCCGGTCGTTCCAGCGACCTCAGCGTCAAGCGCAATCTCGGCCTCTTTCTGGGCCGATTGCGAGGCTGGAAGAAGATCCTCTACTTCGACGACGACATCAGGCAGGTCCGTCCACAGCACATCGAACGAATGGCAAGCATTCTCGATAGTCATCCCGTGGCGTCGATGGCCAGCCGGGTGTTCCCCGACAACTCAGTGGTATGTCACGCGCGACGTCTCGCCGGCCTCGATCAGGACGTGTTCGTCAGCGGTGCGGCGATGGCCGTCGATCTGCAGCATCCGGACCTCTCGTTCTTCCCAGACATCTACAACGAGGACTGGTTTTTCTTCGCACGCCATGCCGCCGCGCGCTACCTACCCAAGATCGGCGAGGTCCGGCAGACGGAGTACCAACCGTTCAACGACCCGTGGCGCGCGGAACGCGAGGAGTTCGGAGACTTGCTCGCCGAGGGCCTGTACGCGCTGTTCGAGCGCAAGCCTGGATCGGACTTCGGGGAACACCTGACGGCAGCGACCCGGGACGGTCATTGGCAGCGCTTCGCGCAGATCCGCATGGCCATGGTCGACGAGATCAGAGACGCTCTTTCGCGCGCGCAGTACAGAGATGGCGTGGACAACCCGACGATTTTGCAGGCGCAGAGGTCGTTGGAATCCGCCGCGGATCAGGCCTCGAAGCTCACCCCGGGCATGTGCGTCGACTTCATCGAAAGCTGGCGGGAGGACGAGCGCCGCTGGCAGCAGGTCCTCCACAGCTACACCTCGGTGCTCAGCGAACGCGACGCGCTAGCTGAGCTCGGGCTGACGCGATGGCTGTCTTGCGGCTACGGCGTGAAGCCGGCGTCATTCGGTCCGGAATCTGAACCGGAGCTCGGTTCGGAGCGTGCCGTCGGTTAGAGGCTGGCACTCGCCAGTCGGGCGGAAGCCCAAGCGCTCGTACACCTCGCGCGCCGGAACATTGTCGTCAACAACCCAGAGGAGCCAGTCCCTGATCGCTGGCTCCGTTGCGACGAGGTGCCTCTGGATCGCGCGCAGGACGCCCGACCGCCGATTCCCCGGATCGACCCACACGGACTCGATATGGCGTTCGTCCGTCGGACGCCCATCGACTCGCAGCACGCGCGCTAAGCCGACAGTCCGGTCGTCTTTCTGGGCAACGATCCACTGCGAGTCGACGAAGCGGTGACGCCACGTCGCCTCGTGCCAGGACACCTCTTCATCGTAGTCGGCGAGGTAGGCCTCTGGGGAGTCCTTTAACGCCCGGAGACGGACATCTCTTAGGAGCTCCCACTCATCGGCGGCCAGCACCCTGAGTTCCACCGTCTCGAGCCTTTCTGTAGCGCATCCCTGCTCTGCCGTTACGCGCAGCGTAGACCCCAGCAAGCAGAGTCACGCAAATGACAGGCCGAGCAAGTACGGCTCCAACCCCTTGGAGCCGTACTTGGTTCGGATCGGGGATTCTCAGCGGAAGGGGGTGGCTAAGGCCTTTCGTAGGGCGGGTGTGCCGGTCTTGGCGGTGGACTTGGAGGTGGTGGTGACGGTTGCTGGTTCGGGCGCCGGGACCGGGTCGCATTGGACGTCGGAGCGGTTGCCGGGTTTGCGGGCGGGTAAGGCGCCGGTTTGCAGGTACGCCGCGATGCGGTCGTCGGTGCAGGTCACGCCGGAGAGGGATCCGGCATGCGTTATTCCACCGACGCCCTCGATCAGGACCGAGTTCGGGAACGTCTTGCGCGTCTGGAGCGCTCCTGAGTACGGGGTTGCACCGTCGAGTGTCTCGTTGATCATCAAGACGCTCTGCACCCCGCGACCGTCGACCTTGACCGGTTTGCCAGGCTTCGCCGGCCAGTAGAAGCACGGCGCGTTGAACCAGGCGTTGCCCCAGGTCAGGAAGGGCGCCTTGGCGTACGTGCGCCAGTTGTCGCGCCGCCACGTATTCCAGTTGGTGGGCCACTTGGCGTCGGTGCACTGTACGCCGAGGTAGATGGCGTAGCCGTTGTCGTCGAACGGCGGGCCGCCGTACAGCGCGACCAGCGGTGCAGCGTCACGGTTGTGCACCCATGCGGCGAAGGCGTCGGCCACGTCCACCCAGCCGTACACGTAGTACGCCGCCTGGTTGAAGATGTCGGTCCACTCGTCCGGACCGATCTTGCCGTCGGCCGGGTGGCCGATGAGCTTGCGCATTTCGGCGTAGTACCGGAGCTCGACCACGGCCGCGGACTTGCCGAGGTGCCAGGTCGAGTCGTGCGCGGCGACGTACTGGAAGAACACCTTTACGCTCTTGTTGAACGCGATGTCCTGGTCGAGGTTGGCCTGGTACCAAACCCGCGTCGCGTCGACGACGCCATCGAAGACGGCCCGGCGCAACCTGTTCGGGTAGAGCGTTCCGTACACCTGGCCCAGGTAGGTGCCGTACGAGAAGCCGTAGAAGTTGATCTGCGGGGCGCCGAGGGCTTTGCGGATGCTCTCCATGTCGCGTACCGAGTCGATGGACTTGAGGTGGCTGAGCAGCGCGTGCTGGTTGGCGTCGCAGGCTTTCGCGTACGCCTTGGAGAGCTTGAGCCAGGTCTGCTCCAGCTTCGGCGTGACCGGCACGTAGAACGGACGGTTGTAGCCGGCGTAGTCCGGGATGCAGCTCAGGGCCGGCTTGCTCGAGCCGACACCACGTGGATCGAAACCGACCCAGTCGTAGGCGTCACCAGCTCCATGCGGCACGAATTCGCCGAAGATCGCATAGATCAGGCCAGAGCCGCCCGGGCCGCCCGGATTCACCAGCATCGGTCCCTGCGCCTGCGCGTCGGGCGTCTTGTGCATCACCCGGGATACCGCGAGCTGGATCTTGGTCCCGTTGGGACGGTCATAGTCGAGCGGCACGACGACGTAACCGCATTGAGCACCGGCGTCCACCAAGCGTGGAACGGTGCACGCGCCCCACTGCACGGGCGGTGGCGTATAGCCGGCCGAGGTCGGCGCTCTCGACGGTACGGCGGTCGCGGCGGGAACCGACATCACCCCGGCAACCAGCGCGGACGAAACTGTGGCAGCAACAACCAAACGGCGGATTCTCATGTGCCCTCCCTCCGGCATCCTGAACCCGCACCACAGCCAGACACAAGTGTCTGGACCAGCCGACTGCCAGCAGACTCGGCTACCGGTAGCCCCGTTTGAGTAGGTACTTGGCTCCTGCGGCGTAGGCCTCGGGGGTGAGGAGTTTGAAGCCGAAGGTGTCGGCGAGGCGGTTCGTTGTGTTGAAGGCGGCGCAGACGGCGAGCGCGTCCTTGACCTGTTGGGGTGAGACGCCTGCGGCCACCACTTCGCGCATGGCCTGGGCGCTGATCGTTCCCTCCCGGGTCAGCTTGCCGAGCATCCGCAGGGTCGCCCGCAGTGGTTCCTCGACGGAGGCTGATTCCAGGTCGGCCAGCACCGCCGCCACCCGCGGCTCGTCCTGGTAGGCCTGCCTTGCGGTTGCAGTATGCGCGCCGATGCAGAACGCGGACTCGTTCACCTTGGACACGTAGGCCGCCATCAGCTCCCGGTCGCCTATCGACCAGGCGGACGGCCCGCGCATCGCCTCGTGTGTGAACTCCTTGGCCCGGGTGCCGTAGAAATCGGGCCGGTAGAAGACCAGCTTGGCGGCGTCCGGCAGCGGGTGCCCGGAGAACAACCGGATGACAGCGAAGAGCAGCTTGGTTCCGGGGCTGTACCCGTGATTGAGGATGTCAAGGCGCATGATCAGGCCTCCCCTTGACCGGTCGCCTCGGCCAGGGCGGCCAGGCCGGCTTCATACAGCCGGGTGGACTGGCCGACCGCGGCGCACACCACCAGCTCGAAAAGCTGGTCCTCGGAGTAGCCCGAAGCCTTTGCCGCGGCCAAGTCCTCCTCAGTGACCTGCGCCGGCCTGTCCACGACCTTGCCGATCAGCGCATCCAGCGGCGGGGAGAGTACTTCGTTGCTGAAAGCATGCGCTCGCTGCTCCGCGGATGCTTTGCCTTCCCCGTTCAGGATGCGATCCACCAGGGCTCGCTGCGTTGCTTGCTTCTTGTCTTCGTCCGGCATGGTGCCCTCCGTCTCCTTTGCAGCCTGGA
>NZ_DASRXP010000379.1:0-2229 GCF_035687465.1 Kribbella sp. | reverse complement strand
GCTTCGAGCAGCTCGCCGGCATAGCCGCGGCGCCGCCGAAATACCTCCGGACGTTGCCCGCGGAGATCGCATCCGACGCGATCAACTACGGGCTGCGCCGTCAACGTCGCGAGCAGCAACAGCTCCTCGTGGACCGCGACGATCCGTGGACTGTTCACGCCGTCACCTCTCCGAGGTACGCGCGGGTCCACCACGACGAGCTGGCCGGCCGAGTGCTGGACCTCATGGCCCAGCATCCGGCCTGGTCCCTGCCGCTCGGTTACAAGGACGGTGTGTTCGGCGCTGAACGGGTTCCGTCCGGCGCCTACCTGGGAGACCGAGACATGTTTCTGTTCCTCGTGGACGGCAACCGCGATCTCGACGACCCGACCGATCCGTCGCACGCTGGTTTGTTCCGCGGATTCATTCTCCGGAACAGCGACGTCGGTGCCGCCGCCCTCACCCTGGATATGTTCCTGTTCCGCGCCGTGTGCGGCAACCACATCATCTGGGGATTTCAGCACGTCGTCGGCTTCCGGCGCCGACACGTGGGAACGTCGATTCAGGACGAGTGGACGACCTCTCTCGAGAGCGTGCGCTCCGCCCTGGATGCAGACGTCGCCAACGATCGGCTCGTGCTCCTGCGGGCGCAGTCCCAGGAACTCGGATCGAGTCGTGAGGCGGTGATCGAGACAGCCGTGCAGCGACTGGATCTGTCGCAGAAGCAGGCTGGAGAGGCGTACACGTTCGCGGAGACGTTCGAGTCGAATCCCCGCTCCGTCTGGGGCTACGTGCAAGGGCTCACGCGTTTGAGTCAGCGCACCCCCTGGCAGGACGGCCGCTTCGCCCTCGATCGCGCCGCCAGCCGCCTCCTGACCACGGTCCACTAGGCCCGGTCATTCGCCGTCAGGGCTCAGCCCGCGGCCCCACCCACGTCGCAGCGGACGCTGGCGCTACGCCACGTCCATCACCCGCCCCTCGCGACAGACCGTCGCGCAAGGTGGCCGCCTTCGCTCCCAGAGCCAGGCGCTCTGCCGGAGGTGTCTGCCATGCGCGACCGCTCTGTCCGCCGACGAGTCACGAAACTACAGCCTCGCACCTGGACGCCTGAGCGCGTCCAGGTCCAACACTGGAGACAACACCACCGCGGCGACGTTCTGCAGGAACTCGCCGATGGTGCCCACAGTCTCGGGTGGACGCGCGGCCTCGTCACCACTCTCCTCGACGAACTCCACGTCACTGACGAATTCGATCGACTCGTCGGCCCCATCTCCCGTGTGCCCGCCAGCCAGTTCCCACGGCTGGTCGCCATCGCCCTGCTCCTGCGCCACAGCTGGTCGCTCTACGACCTGTCTCGCACGGGCAAGCGCGTCGGGCTCGGGGTCGGTTCCCTGGAAGCAGAACTCAACACCTTCGGCTGCGACTGCTCACGACGCCGCCGACGTTCGTCACGGGCGCGGCTCTCAGGGCCGCGTCCGCACTGAAAGGAGCTACCGATGAACGACGTCCATATCGCACCGGCCTTGCCACGCGGCCACCGCGTGCGCGAACTCGTCTACGCCTACCGCTCGCTGCGCGGCAGCGACGGGCGCGTGGTCGATGTGCCCTCCGTGGCCCTGAACACCCCACGGAATGCGGCCTCCGTCCTCGCGCCGCTGATCGCCGATCAGCCCGTCGAGGTCTTCGGCGTCGCCTGCCTCTCCACCCGCTATCGCCTGCTCGCCTGGCATCTGCTCTCGCGCGGCACGCGCGTGAGCACGCCAGTGTCCATGCCGGACGTGTTTCTGCCCGCGTGTCTCACACCGGGCACGACCGGCCTGATGGTCGTTCACAACCATCCGAGCGGCGATCCCACCCCGAGTCCGGACGATGCGCGGCTCACGATGCGTCTCTGCGCCGCGGCCGACGTGCTCGACATCGCGCTGCTCGATCACCTGATCGTCGGCGACGACGGCCGCTACTTCAGCTTCCACGAAGGCGGCCAGCTCACGAAGAGGAGCTACGGAGAGTAACCATGCCCGCCGCTTCGACCTTCGCATTCTGTGGAAGTCCTCAGCCGCGTCAAGGCTTCGCTCGCTCCGCTCGCCGCTGGCGCGGCCTTGACTCGGCCTCGGGACTTCACACGGAGGGCATTTATCGAAGCGTCGGGGGATCTCGAAGAAAGGAGAACCCCATGACTGAACGGTCGCTCACACCCAACATCACGGTGACGATCGGCCACCACACGCGGATCTACTTCGCGTTCGTCAC
>NZ_DASRXP010000378.1:0-3259 GCF_035687465.1 Kribbella sp. | reverse complement strand
GGCGGGGCCTACCGCCACAATAGGACGGGACGACAAGAGGAGTGGCGCCACGATGGACAATACGACCGGGGATCAAACGGTGACGTACGAGAGCGAAGAAGCTCACGCAGGCGGCCTGCACGGCAGCACTCCGGCGGCCTGGACCGCCGTGGCGATCGTGCTGGTCGGGTTCACCGTCGGCGCCATCGCGATGGTGATGGGACCGAACTGGCTGTTGTTCTGGATCTCGGCCGGGATCGCCGTGGCGGGCGGGCTGGTCGGCAAGGTGATGCAACTGCTCGGCTTCGGTGCACGGTCCAGCGACCACCACTGACGGACGGACACCACATGACTGTGCTTGACGACATCATCGCCGGGGTTCGGGAAGACCTTGCGGAGCGCCAGACGCGGATCAGCCTGGACGATCTGAAGCAGGAGGCCCAGCGCAAGCCCGACGCCAAGGACCCGATGCCGGTGTTCCGCGGTGACGGGATCGGGATCATCGCCGAGGTGAAGCGCTCCAGCCCGTCCAAGGGTGCGCTGGCCGACATCGCCGACCCGGCGGCACTCGCCTCGGAGTACGAGCTGGGTGGGGCCGCGGCGATCAGCGTGCTGACCGAGAAGCGGCGCTTCGGCGGCAGCCTCGAGGACCTGCGCGAGGTGCGCGGCCGGGTCGACGTTCCCGTGCTGCGCAAGGACTTCATCGTGTCCTCGTACCAGCTCTGGGAGGCCCGCGCGGCCGGTGCCGACATGGTGCTGCTGATCGTGGCCGCGCTCGAGCAGGAGGCGCTGGTCTCGCTGATCGAGCGGGCGCACTCGATCGGGCTCTGCCCGCTGGTCGAGGTGCACGACAAGGAGGAGACCCTGCGTGCGGTGGACGCGGGGGCCCAGCTGATCGGCGTGAACAACCGGAACCTCAAGACGCTCGAGGTGGACCGGGACACCTTCGCCCGGATCGCGCCGGTGATCCCGACCAACCTGGTCCGGGTGGCGGAGTCGGGGGTCCGTGGCCCGCATGATGTAATCGAGTTCGCGCGCGCCGGGGCCGATGTCGTCCTCGTCGGTGAAACCCTGGTGACCGGCCGCGATCCCCGCGCCTCGGTCGCCGATCTCGTCGCTGCGGGATCGCACCCCGCCATCCAGCAGCGTCACTGAACGCCCCCGCCTCCTCGCATCCTTCGGTCCCACTTCGCCCTTACCGGGAGAGGTCGGCGACAAAGTCCACGTCTCCCGGTAAGGGCGAAGTGGGACCGAAGGATGCGAGAGCGGGAGGGGCTGGCGGAGGATGGGAATTATGACTGCTGTGCTGCCTGATCAGCTGGGGCATTTCGGCCGCTTCGGCGGCAGGTTCATGCCGGAGGCGCTGATCGCGCCGCTCGACGAACTCACCCGGGCGTGGCAGGAGGCGATGGCCGACAAGGCCTTCACCGACGAGTTCGAGCGGATGCTGCGCGAGTACGCCGGGACGCCGAGCCTGCTGTACGACGCGACCCGGCTGTCCGACCTCCTCGGTGCCCGGATCCTGCTGAAGCGTGAGGACCTCAACCACACCGGCGCGCACAAGATCCGCAACGTGCTCGGCCAGGCCCTGCTGACCAAGCGGATGGGCAAGACCCGCGTGATCGCCGAGACCGGCGCCGGCCAGCACGGGGTCGCCACGGCGACGGCGTGCGCCTACCTGGATCTCGAGTGCGTCGTCTACATGGGCGAGGTCGACACCGAGCGGCAAGCCCTGAACGTGGCCCGGATGGAGTTGCTCGGCGCCACGGTGATCCCGGTCAAGACCGGCAGCCGGACGCTGAAGGACGCGATCAACGAGGCACTGCGCGACTGGGTCGCCAGCGTCGACAACACCCACTACCTGCTCGGTACTGCGGCCGGCGGCCACCCGTTCCCGGCGATGGTGCGCGACTTCGTCCGCGGCATCGGCGACGAGGCCCGGGCCCAGTCGCTCGAACTGCTTGGCCGGCTCCCCGACGCCGCCGTCGCCTGTGTCGGCGGCGGGTCGAACGCGATCGGCCTGTTCGCCGCGTTCGTGCCGGACCCCGAGGTGAAGCTGTACGGCATCGAGGCCGGTGGTGACGGCTACGAGACCGGCCGGCACGCGGCGACGATCACCGCGGGCCAGATCGGCGTGCTGCACGGCGCCCGGTCCTACCTGCTGCAGGACGAGGACGGTCAGACGATCGAGTCGCACTCGATCTCGGCCGGACTGGACTACCCGGGCGTCGGCCCGGAGCACGCCTGGCTCGCGGAGACCGGCCGGGCGTCGTACCGGCCGGTGACGGACGCGGCGGCGATGGAGTCGCTGCGGCTGCTGGCCCGGACCGAGGGCATCATCCCGGCGATCGAGTCGGCGCACGCGATCGCCGGCACGATCGAGATCGCCAAGGAACTGGGGCCGGAGGCAATCATCCTGGTGAACCTGTCCGGTCGCGGCGACAAGGACATGGACACCGCCGGCAAGTGGTTCGGCCTGATCGATGCGGAAGGCAACCTATGAGCGAGCTGGGTCACGCCGGGACCGCGATCCGGAAGGCGAACGCGGGCGGCCGGGCCGCCCTGGTCGGTTACCTGCCGGCCGGCTACCCGACGATCGACGGCGCGGTCGACGCGCTCAAGGCGATGGTCGACGGCGGCGTCGACGTGATCGAGCTCGGCCTGCCGTACAGCGACCCGGTGATGGACGGCGTCACCATCCAGCGGGCCGCCGAGATCGCGCTCGCCGGCGGTCTCCGCACCCGCGACGTCCTCAGCACCGTCGAGAAGCTCGCCTCGTACTCCGAGGTGCCGGTGCTGGTGATGACGTACTGGAACCCGATCGAGCGGTACGGCGTGGACCGGTTCGGCGCGGATCTCGCGGCCGCCGGGGGAGCCGGGCTGATCACGCCCGACCTGATCCCCGAGGAAGCGGCCGAGTGGATCGCGGCGGCGGACAAGAACGAGCTGGACAAGGTGTTCCTGGTTTCGCCGTCCTCCACCGACGACCGGATCGCGCTGACCACGGCGAACTGCCGGGGCTTCGTCTACGCGACCGCGGTGATGGGCGTGACCGGGACCAGGGAGCAGACGTCGGACCTGGCCCCACCACTGGTGGCCCGGACGAAGGCGGCCACTCCGATCCCGGTCGGGGTCGGGCTCGGGATCTCCAATGCGGACCAGGCGGCGAGCGTCGCGGCGTACGCGGATGCCGTGATCGTCGGCGCGGCGTTCGTGAAGGCGCTCAGCGCGGGCGGCGCGGCCGGAGTACGGGAGCTGACGGAAAGTCTGGCTGAAGGTG
>NZ_DASRXP010000377.1:0-2257 GCF_035687465.1 Kribbella sp. | reverse complement strand
GACGACCTGGACGCCGTCTGGATCGGCGAGCAGTCGTTTCGGCCGGGCGTTGGGGTCCCAGTTGCCGGTGACGCGAACGTCGCTGTGGTCGCGATGAGCAGCCAGCGCCACGTCGTACAGGTGGGGGCTGTCCAGGCGAGCCCAGATCGTGCGGCGGACGGGTCGGCGGTCCTCGATGCGCAGGAGGCCGCGGATTCTCACCCGCCAGCGGTCTTCGCCGCCTTCGGTGTCGTGCAGCGCCTCGATCCGGCCGGTGATAGTGGCGGGGCCCGAGAGCTCGGGTGCGACGGCTGCGGCCACCGCCGGTTCCTCCAGCCGCCGGGCACCCGCTTGGATCAGTTCGCCGGCGCCGGCCGGGAAGCGCAGTACCTGGTCGGGCACGTCGGCCGGCAGCCCACGGGCCCAGCGGAATCCGAGTTCGAAGGGATCCTGGAGTTCCGTCCCGGCGAGGGCACTCAACGCCTGGCAGAACTCCGATGACACCGCGGCGTGGTCGAACTCCGCGAGGCTCTCCGCGTTGACTGCCCGACGCACCTCGCGGGTGGCGCCGTGCACCTGGAGCAACACCTGCCGACCCAGCGGACGCCCGCCCTGGGAGGGGTCCAGCGGGATCAGGACGGTCAGAGCGAACTCGTGGGCTGGAGTCGTCCCGATGTGGATCCCGGTCAGCAGTTCGGCCACGGCGTGTTCCGTGCCGAATCGCGGTGAAGCGAGGACGACCGAGGCCGCAGTACGGAACAGGTCGTGCATTCCCTGGAACGCGCCGAGTCCGGAGGGCAGGGAGACGAAGCCGTCCGGTCGTACTGCGGCGGGCGCACGGTAGAAGGCGGTGTCCAGCAAGGGATAGGCGATGTCTCGAGCGATCTCACCCGCCGGGCGGCTCTCGAAGCTTTCCAGCGCACTCAGCAGCTCGCGGAGCCGGGACGCGCTGTCGCCCATCCCGTCCCGCGGTGGAACGAGGACTTCCTCGCTGCCGTTCGACCAGATCGCCGCGCCGTGCCAGGTCTCGGTCGACCGTGCCCATCCCGAGCCGGCCAAGTAGGAACTGACCGCTCCCACACCGATCTCTGTCATTCCGAACCCCTGGTGATCAAGGGCTCGGCGGGTGGGGTCAGCGGTGCCGAGTCAGGATCGATCAACTGACGGAGCGAGGTGACTGTGAGGACGTTCGCGGTCGGGACGTTCACCCTGACCCGTCTGTCGGTCCGCGGTTCGTCGAAAGGTGCCCGGTCGGCAAGTGAGACGTAGTACCCGACGTCTCTGAGGAGCAGGCCGGCCGTGTTCAGAGCGGCGTACTGGTCGGCCCTGGTCGGGACGATCACCAGGAAGAGGAACCGCGGTACGGAGAAGTCGGTGCCGGCGAGTTTGCTGAACTGCGACTGGTTCAGCCCGTCGAAATCGAAGGCCGCGGCGCGACGTTTCGGCCGCGAAGTGGTCTTGACCTGCACATCGATCCGCGGTGACCAACCGAAGCGCGAGCGGCCGGGTTTCTTGATGCAGAAGTCGACACCGTCGACGTCGACGTCATCCTGGGAGACCAGTAGACCGGCGGCCGAAGCCAGCACCCGGATGTAGTCCTCACCGAATTTGCCCTGGTGAATCTGCGCGTCAAGCATCCAACCCCCGGGATCGGCCCATTCCCCCGCGATCCTCTGTGCCACTGACCCTAGGGGCCGGACCGACACTTGTCAGCCGGAAGGTGTTTCGCCTGAGCGGGTCTTACGTCCGAATAGCCGTGGGGCCTGCCCCACACTTCTTCGGACGTAACGGGGACGTCAGCGGGTGAGGAGGGCTTCGGAGCCGGTGGGGGTGTAGCCGGCGGCCAGGAAGGCGCGGAAGGAGGCGGCGTTGCCGGGGGTTACCTGGGCCCACAGGTGGGTGTCGGGCGGGATGAGGGCTCGGGCTGCGCGGGCGAGGCGGCGGCCGTGGCCTCTGCCTTGGGATTCTGGCGGGACTTCGATGGCGCATTCGCGGCGACCGGCGAGCCCGAGGCCCGTGAGCACCACACCGCCCGACGGATCGGCGTACGCGTGCACGTCGTCGCGGTGGTGCAGGGCGCGGAGTACGCGGGGGTGGTTGTGGTCGGTGAGTTCGGTGAGGCCTTCGGTGGCGGCGAGGCGTTCGGCCGGGTCCGTCAGGGCGGGGGTGAGGAGCATCGCGTCGATGGCGTTCACGCTGCGGCCCGTGAGTTGCTCGAGGGCGAAGAGGAACGGAGGGTTCAATGGCGCGCAGAGGTCACCCGGTGGGAGTTGCTCCG
>NZ_DASRXP010000376.1:0-6283 GCF_035687465.1 Kribbella sp. | reverse complement strand
CTCCGTACGGACCTGCTGCCCAGCCTTTCCACCCTGGCCATCGGGTACGCCGTTGCCGTGGTCGCCGGGGTCGGTATCGGCCTGGTGCTCGGACTCCTCCCCAGGATCCTCGATGCGATCGGCCCGGAACTGGAGTTCGTCAGGTCGATGCCGGCGGTCGCGATCTTGCCGGTGGCGGTCATCATGCTCGGCCTCGGCGATCTGATGCGGGTCAGTGTGATCGCCTTCGGTGCGGTCTGGCCGGTGCTGCTCAACACGCTCGCCGCGGTCTCCGGAACTGACCCGGTGCAACGCGATACCGAACGCGCTTTCGGGTTGCCGGTGCTGGTTCGTCTGCGGGTCCGGCTGGGAGCCGCCGTACCGCAGATCCTGGCCGGTGCCAGGACCAGCCTGGCCATCGCGGTCGTTCTGATCGTGGTGAGCGAGATGCAGGGGGCGGACCGGGGGATCGGCAACTTCGTCCTGGCCGCCCAGCGAGCGTTCGCGATCACGGAGATGTGGACGGGCATGGTCGTGCTGGGCGCCTTGGGCTATCTGCTCAATGTCGCGTTCCGTGCGGTCGAGCACGCCCTGCTACGCCACCATCCTCCCGCCCGTGGCGGACGAGCAGTACTGGAGGCACGATGACGACCGCGGTAGTCGACGTCGACGACGTCGGACACGACTATGTCAGCAGGCAAGGCGTTCACCACGTCCTCGGATCGGTGACGATCCGAGCCTTCCCGGGCGAGGTGGTGTGCGTGGTCGGCCCGTCCGGGATCGGCAAGACCACCTTGCTCCGCATCATCGCCGGGCTGCAGCGTCCGTCCCGTGGCACGGTCAGCGTCGCCGGCCGGGTGCTCACCGGCCCGAGCGATGCCGTCGGCCTGGTCTTCCAGGACTACAGCCGATCGCTGTATCCGTGGCTGTCCGTGCTCGACAATGTCGGGCTGCCGCTGCGCGCCCGGCTGTCCCGCGCGGAACGGCTGGAACGGAGCCGCGCTGCCATCCAGGAGGTCGGGCTCGAGGCGGCCGAGGGCAAACGGCCCTGGGAGTTGTCCGGCGGCATGCAGCAGCGGGTGGCGATCGCGCGAGCGCTGGCCTATCAACCCGCGGTCCTGCTGATGGACGAACCGTTCGCGTCGGTCGATGCCCAGACCCGCAGTGATCTCGAAGACCTCACGCTGCGGGTCCGCGACGATCTCCACCAGACGGTCGTCCTGATCACCCATGACGTCGACGAGGCGGTCTACCTCGCCGACCGCATCGTCGTCCTGCACGGCTCACCAGCGCGCGTCATCGAGGAGATCCCGGTCGCACTCGGCCGCCGGGACCAGCTCGAGACCCGCGCTACTCCCGAGTTCGCCCGGATCCGGTCCCAGGTTCACCGGCTGATCCGGCAAGGCAGCAAGGAGATCACATGCGTTTCGTGACGTATTGCCTCGACGGCCGCAGAGGTCTCGGGGTGCGCACCGGCGAAGGCGTCGTTCCGACCGGCTACACCGATCTCCGGGACTATCTCGAAGGAGGCCGACCCGCAGCCGACAAGGTGCGAGCCCTGCTCGCATCGGGTCAGCCGGTGGTGACTCCCGATCGGTTGTTGAGCCCGCTGGCTCAGCGTGCTCAGCTGATCTGTGTCGGAGGCAACTATCAGGACCACATCGACGAGGTCGGTCTGACGCGGCTGAAGGAGCCCGTCTACTTCCCCAAGCTGTGGTCGGCGGTGCTCCCGCCCGGCGAATCCCTCCGGCCGCCTTCCGCGGACACCCTGCTTGACTACGAGGTGGAACTCGCGGTCATCATCGGAAGGACGGCGTACCGGGTGAGAGCGGAGGACGCGCTCGACCACGTCTTCGGGTACACCGTGGTCAACGACATCTCGGCCCGGGACGTGATGAAGCGCGAACCGATGCAGATCATGCTGAGCAAGAGCGCCGACACGTTCCTGCCGGTCGCGGCGGATATCGTCACTGCCGACGAGGTCGAGCTGGACGGGCAGGCGATCACGTGCACGGTGAACGGCGAGCTCCGGCAGGAGTCGACGTTGAGCAGCATGGTCTACACGATCCCTTATCTCCTGGAGTTCCTGACCCGGTCGGTGACCCTCTATCCGGGCGATCTGATCACCACGGGGACGCCTGGCGGGGTCGCGATGAGCCGTCCGCAGCAGGACTACCTGCGGGCCGGTGATGTCGTGACGGCGTCTGTCGCGGGCGTCGGCCAGGTGACCACAACAGTGGCGGCCGCACTGTGACCGCGGGATCGGAGGACGGCATGAGCGAGCGTCCGTATCTCACCGGTGTTCACCATCTCAAGGTCCCGGTCAGCGACCTGGAGGCCAGTCTGCGGTGGTGGGAGCAGGCCTTCGCCGCCGAACGGCAGCCGAAGCTGGACCATGCCGCGCCGGATGACCGCGTGTTCGGCTACATCCTGCTCGTGCCGGGTGTCCAGGAGCCGGTCGAACTGCGCCTCGACCCCGTCGCGGCGAAGTCGGTCGCAGGCTGCGACCCGGTGACGTTCGCCGTGGACACCCTGGCCCAGCTGGGCCGGTTCGAGACCTGGTGCGACCAGAACGGCATCACCCATTCACCCGTACTGCGGGGGCTGGTCGGCTGGTTACTCGTTCTGGTCACGCCGGATGGGTTACACGTCCGGATCCATACTCGCGAGTCGCACGAATGGGATCTCGCCAAAGCAGACCTCCACTCCCCGTGGGTGTCGCCAACTCTCAATCCCATCTCTGACCAGGAGGTCTGATGTCGCGCTTGTCCAAGTTCACTGTGGTGTCAGTGGTGGTGTCCCTGTCGGCCTCGCTGCTATCGGTGCCGATGGCATCGGCGTCGGCGCCGGTGGCCGTCGCCGGTCAGGAGAGCCGGCGTGGAGGACACACCGCCGAGAACAAGGCCCTGGTGACGTCCTTCTACGACCAGTTGTTCAACAACGGCGACCTGTCGGTGATCGACAAATACGTCAGCGCGGCCTACATCCAGCACAATCCCTTCGCGGCCGACGGTCCCGAAGCGTTACGGGCCCTGGTCGCCGGCCAGAAGAAGGCGTTCCCCCAATCACACAACACGATCAAGCGGGTCGTTGCTCAAGGCGACCTTGTCCTGATCCACTCGCACTCCCAGCTCACACCTGGTGCGGCGGGTACCGAGGTGACGGACATCTTCCGGGTCAGCAAGGGAAAGCTCGTCGAACACTGGGACACGCTGCAGCCCGTCCCCACTTCCACTGCCAGCGGCAACGATCTGTTCTCGACGCTCAGTGGCCGGTCCACTCCTGGCTCTGCGGCGCTGACCCTCGTCAGCGAGTGGACGGTGCTGAACTACTTCACCCGGCTGAACAACGACCATGATCTGCGCGCCGTTGACCGCTCTGTGTCGCGATCGCTCTACCAGCACGATCCGCTGCTGACCAACGGGTCCGCCGCGGTGAAGGCCGCCTATGCGAAGGACTTCGCCACGAATCCGTCCTCGATCGTCTCGAAGCCCTTGGTCGTCGCCGAGGGTGATCTGGTCGCCGTTCGCTACCACTACCAGAAGAACGCGGCGGATCTGGGCCAGGCGATCACCGAGATCTTCCGGGTCCAGCACGGCAAGATCGTCGAACACTGGTCCGCGACGCAGAACGTCCCGGCGACGTCGGCGAACGACAACACGATGTTCTGACCGACCTCACCCTCGCGCCTTGACCTCTGCTTAGCTTGGGATTTTAGGTTCGGAGCTCTGCCGGTCGAGGTGAACGGTTCCTGGCCTATCGGCGGGTCGCGGTGATCAGGACGGTGTGGGTGCGAACGGGGTAGTTGCCGTCAGCATCGATCTTGGTCTCGATCAGGTCCCGGGCTGCTGATTCGGCGGCGGGGGAGAGCGGCTCGTCGGTCAGGCTGCCGAGGTAGGCGAGGATCGGTTCCGGTGTCGGTACTTCGAGGTTGGAGGGGTACCGCTCGACGACGACGTCAGTGAAGTACTCGCTCACGAGGTCGGCAGCGGTCTCGGCGACGACGTCGTTGAGGATCAGTCCGCGGAGTAGTTCGGGGCGACCGATCTCGGGTCCGATGGCGCGAAGTTCCTCGAGGTGGTCCCGCCCGTTCACCGCCGCTGCGAAGCGCCCGCCGGGCCGTAGTACGCGAGTGAACTCACGGAGCGCGGCCGCGGGATCGTCGAGGTGGTAGAGCATGTGATTGGCGATCAGGGAGTCGAAACTGCTGTCCGCGAAAGGTAGATCGGCGGCGTCGCACTGCCGGACCTCAGCGCCCGGGACCCGCCGCAACTCCTCACACATGGTTGCCGAGAAGTCGGTCAACGTCAGCCGCAACCCGTCATGCCCGACCTCCGACCACAGTCTGCCGGTGCCGGCCCCGACCTCGAGCACGTCCTCGCGTAGGGGCAGCCGGTCGGCCAACCACGAGAACCAATCCTGTGGGTTGGTCCGGAACTCGTGTATGGCCATCCGCGCGGACAAGTTCGCTGTGGTCGTCGAGTACTGCCCTACCGCGTGCTTCGAAGGCGTTGAGTTCATGGCGCGAGGATATGACTTGGTACGCCGATACGCCGGGCTCATGTGGTTCGCGGGTTCACAGGTGTGGTGGTTTCGCGGAGTCGGTAGGTGGATGTGGTTCGCGTCGCCGGGCTGCGTGATGGTGCTAGTCGCGGTGAGGTGAGTCAAGGGCGCCTTTGGCGTCGCCTTCGGCGATCGAACAAGTTCGACCCTTGACACACCTCACCGCGACCAGGGAAGGATGCAGCTACGCCCGGAGCCGCTGAGAAGTACGGCCACAATTCAGGGATTTCCGTCGAGGGGTGCCGCCCGGGTAATCCGCTGGGGGTGGCAGACGGCATTCCTCGGGCCGACCGGGGCGAATGCGGCCGGCAGGACGAAGGCCCGGACCTCCACCACTCAGCAACCTCCCGCCGGTGCCCCCGCCGGAGCGGCTCCACGCCTGTGCTGGCGCCGGCCGGGAGGTTCCGGTGCCTGGCCGGGAGGTTGCTGAGTGCTGGGCGTCCGGGTCACCCGCTGTCGAACCACCTGACGGAACGCGCACACCACCAGGCGGACCAGCCGGTGAACCGCCCGGTGAACCGCCCGGCCGATAACGGGCTGCTCGACCGATACCGCCCTACAGACCGGCATCGGTCCAACGACCCGGCATCCACCCGGACGCGCCTACCGCCGATAGCGGGTTGTTCGACCGATAGCGCCCAGTAGACCGGTATCGGCCCCACAAGCCGGCAGCCGACCGAACCACGCCACGATCTTCAGCACGGCCCCCCACCCGGACCTACAGAACCCACCGAAACCACCCGGGCGGACGGAATCCCCTGATGCAGCTCATACCTCTGCGCGGGATCCGCGTAGCTGCGTCCTTCCCTGGTTGAGGTGCTGGGTGTCAAGAGTCGAACTTGTTCGAGCCCGAAGGGCCGCGAAGCGCTCTTGATACCCAGCACCTCAACTAGCACACTCCCGCAGCGGAGACCGCGCAACCACACTGCCAACTGCACCGCGCGCAACCACACTGCCAATTGCACCGCGCGCAACCACACTGCCGACGTGCGGGGGTTACGGGAACTTGAGGCGGACTATGACGTTGTCGAGGACGGTGGGGGTGCCGCCGTTCATGTCGTTGTTGGTGGAGGTTAGCCAGAGGGCTCCGTCGGGGGTTTTGGTGATGCTGCGGAGGCGGCCCCAGCGGCCGGAGAACAGGGCCTGGGGAGTGCCTACGCCGTTGCCGGCTGCGTTGATCTGGGTGACCCAGAGTTGGCGGCCGGTGACGCCGGCGATGTAGATCCAGTCGTTCACGATCTCCACGCCGCTCGGTCCTGCCTGGGAGGTCGACCAGGTCCGTTTCGGTGCGATGTAGCCGGCGCAGTCGCCGATTGTGCCTTCACACGCGGGCCAGCCGAAGTTGCCGCCCTTCTGGATCAGGTTCAGTTCGTCCTGGCTGTTCTCGCCGAACTCCGCCGCCCACAGTTGCCCGCGGGAGTCCCAGGCCAGGCCTTGGGGGTTGCGGTGTCCGAGGCTCCAGACGTACCGCGCGTTGCCGCCGGTGCTGAAGAACGGGTTGTCGCTCGGCGGCGTACCGTCCGGGTTCATTCGCAGGATCTTGCCGTTCAGCGAGTTCCGGTCCTGCGCGAAGCCGCTGTTCTTGGCGTCCCCGACCGTCGCGTAGAGCTTGCCGTCCGGACCGAACCGCAGCCGTCCGCCGTTGTGGTACCGGTTCTTCGCCAGCCCGGTGAGCACCGGCTCCGATGTCGTTGCCAGGACGCCGTTCTCGTACTTCATCCGCACGATCCGGTTGTCGTTC
>NZ_DASRXP010000375.1:0-6355 GCF_035687465.1 Kribbella sp. | reverse complement strand
TCCAGCAGTGCGTTGAGCTCGCTGTTCGACTGCTCTCCTTGACCGCCGCCTCCGGGTCCCTGGCCGCCAGGCGGTTGCCCGGTCGCGGTACCGCCCTGTCCCTGGGGACGCTCTGGGCGCTGCCCGGCGCCTCCCGGCCGCATCATTCCGCCACCGGGTCCGCCGCCGAACCCGGCGCCTCCCGGCCCGGAGGTGGGCGTCGGACCGGTGTGCGACTGCGCCGCCGTCGAGGCCGCGTACGCCGAACTTCCGAGGCCGAACGCGAGCACCAGAGCCAGGACCACCGCGGGAACCAGTCGGCCGAGGCGCCGGCCACCGACCAGGAGCGACGCGGCGACCACGAGCCCGATCCCCAGGACCACGAACTTCAGCCAGGGATGGAAGGTCGGGGTCCGGTTGAGGAGCACGTAGTCCCAGACACCGGTCGCCACGAGCATCCCTCCCAGACCCAGCCGGCCGGCCAGTTCCGCTCGCCGCTGCCAGCAGAGGTAGCCGCCGATGCCGACCAGTCCGCCGATCGCCGGTGCCAGCGCGACCGTGTAGTACTGGTGGATGATGCCGCTCATGTAGCTGAAGACCAGTCCCGTGACGAGCAGCCAGCCGCCCCAGAGGATCAGTCCGGCGCGCGCGAGATCGGTCCGCTTGGCGCTGCGAGTGAGCCACAGGCCGGCGACCAAGGCGATCAGCGCAGCGGGCAGCAGCCAGGAGATCTCCCCGCCGAAGGTGGTTCCGAACATCCGGCCGAGCCCGGTCTCGCCACCGAAGCGGGCGCCGCCGCCTCCACCGAAGCCGCCGCCTGATGGTGCGCCTCCCCTGTCCTCGCCGAAGATGCGCCCGAGGCCGTTGTAGCCGAGAGCCAGTTCCAGCAGCGAGTTGTTCGTCGAGCCACCGATGTACGGCCTGCTCGAGGCGGGCCACAGTTCGACGAGTGCGACGTACCAGCCGGCCGAGACGATGACGGCCCCGAGTGCGCCGAGCAGATGCAGGAGACGCTTGCCGACCGAGGTCGGCGCTGCGATGTAGTAGACGAGAGCCAGCGCCGGCAGGATCAGGAAGGCCTGCCCCATCTTGGTCAGGAAGGCGAAACCGATCGCGGTACCGGCTAGGGCTAACCAGAGCGGCGAGGCCTTCTCCAGCGAGCGAACCACGCAGTACGCCGCGGTGACCATCAGCAGCACGAGCAGCGCGTCGGGGTTGTTGAACCGGAACATCAGTACAGCCACCGGCGTCACCGCCAGCGCAGTACCGGCGATCAATCCGGCCACCGGACCCGACGTCCGCTTGACCGTGAAATAGAGCAGCGCGACAGAGGCGACTCCCATCAAAGCCTGCGGAGCCAGCACGGTGAAGCTGGAGAACCCGAAGACGCGGGCGAACGCAGTACCGACCCAGAGCGCGGCCGGCGGCTTGTCGACGGTGATCACGTTGCCGGCGTCCAGGGAACCGAACAGCCAGGCCTTCAGGCTGTGCGTGCCGGACTGGACCGCGGCCGCATAGAAGCTGTTGCCGTAGCCGGACTCGGTCAGGTTCCACAGGTAGAGCAGGGCAGTGCCCGCCAGCAGGACCAGCAAGGCCGGCCGGACGTAGCGGGGCTGGGGCGCTGGTTCGGTCATGACCGCAACCCTTGCCAGTGGTTCTTTGATCGCTCTGTCAGCAAGCTGGGAACTTGCTGGGAATGACCACTGGCTTGTGGGAGTTGGAGCAGTTAGTTTATTCTTTAACTACCTAGCGCGAGGAGACCGACCATGCCTGCCGTGACCGTCAACGACATCACCGTGCTGCCCCGGGTCCACCGGCCCGACCCGGCCGCCGCGAACGAGCGTGCGGTGCGGTCGGTGACGTCCGCCCCGAGCGGCTTCGAGGGCGAGGGCTTCCCGGTACGGCGCGCCTTCGCCGGCGTGGACCTGCGGGACCTGGATCCGTTCATCCACATGGACCAGATGGGCGAGGTGGAGTACGCGCCGGGCGAGCCGAAGGGCACCCCGTGGCACCCGCACCGCGGCTTCGAGACCGTCACCTACATCATGGACGGCATCTTCGAGCACCAGGACTCCAATGGTGGCGGCGGCCTGATCTCCGACGGCGACACCCAGTGGATGACGGCCGGTAGCGGACTGCTCCACATCGAGAAGCCGCCGGAGCACCTGGTCCTCAGTGGCGGCCTGTTCCACGGCATCCAGCTCTGGGTGAACCTGCCCAAGGTGCAGAAGTTCGCGGCTCCGCGCTATCAGGACATTCGTGGCGGTGACTCCGCCCTGTTGTCCACCCCGGACGGCGGCTCGCTGATCCGGATCATCGCGGGCTCGGTCGACGGCCACGACGGTCCCGGCTCCACCCACACCCCGATCACGCTGGTGCACGCGACCGTGAGCCCTGGCGCCGAGATGGTGCTGCCGTGGCAGGCGGACTACAACGCACTGGTCTACGTCCTGGCAGGCCAAGGCACCGTCGGCGCTGAGCACCGGCCGATCCGCAAGGGGCAACTGGCCGTGTTCGGCCCTGGCGACACCATCCGCACCGCGGCCGCTCTGTCGCAGCCGCAGGCGGAACCGAACCTCGACGTGCTCATCCTCGGCGGCCGCCCGATCCGCGAGCCGATCGCCATGGCCGGTCCCTTCGTGATGAACACCCGCGCTGAGGTGGTCCAGGCCTTCGAGGACTTCCAGGCCGGCAAACTCGGCACCATCCCCGCCGTCCACGGCGCCCCGACAACGCTGCGCGAATCCAACTGACGACCTCTTCAGCATCCACGAAAACCTGTGGCTGGCCGGCGGCGGGTGCAGCGATGATCAGGTATGTCCGAAACCGAGGAAGTTCCTGAGCGGCAGTTCGGCTGGTGGGACATGTTCGTCCACCCCGACGAGGACCCGCGCTCCGATGGTGGATTCAAGGGCGAGCGCGACACGCTCGTCGGGTACCTGGAAGACCAGCGACTCACGCTGCAGTTGAAGTGCGCCGGTCTCGACGCGGAACAGCTGGCCCGGCGATCTGTTCCGCCGTCCAACCTGTCCCTGCTCGGGCTGGTCCGGCACATCTCCGAGACCGAGCGGGCCTGGTTTCGGAAGGTGATGGCCGGCCAGGACCTGGGCGGCATCTACCTCACGGACGACGAGCCGAACAAGGACTTCGACGGCGCCGTGGCCGATCCCGCCGTTGTCCAGGAAGCCTGGGACAACTGGCGTGCCGAGGTCGACTTCGCGCAGAAGTTCGTTGCCGACGCAGCCGATCTGGACGTCACCGGCGAGGACGGCTCGGAACTGCGGGAGATCCTGGTCCACGTCCTCGAGGAGTACGCCCGCCACAACGGCCACGCCGACCTGATCCGCGAACGCATCGACGGCCGCGTCGGCCAGTAGCACGTCAACTCAGCGCGTCGAGAACCTCGTCGGTCGAGCACACAGCGATCCCCAGGGCGGCCAACTCGTCCGCGGCCGCAGGGGTCCAGCGCGACAAGGCATCGGGTACTGCGACCGTCCGGAGATCCCGTTCAGTTGCGTCGATCAGCGTGGAGCGTGGGCAGTTCGGGTAGTTGCAGCCAGCAACGACCACGGTGCTGACGTCCTGCAGATGTGCCAGCAGCTCCGCTTGGTAGAAGGCACTCCAGCGAGGCTTGTAAGAACACGTACTCGTTCTCGCCGAGCTGCTGCATCAGTAAAGCACTCTTACCGAACTCCAGCGAGATCTATTCGTTCACCCGGCAAACACTAGAGCCGCCTGAGCCGGCGCCGGGTCGCTGTCTCAGAACTTCGTCGGCTACGAGATCCCGGAGTTGCCGGGCTCCATCTACTGGCGGATTTGTGAGACTTCGAGGTCGGCGCCGAAGGTTTTGGCGAAAACGCGGGCGACGGTCGACGAGCGGGCCACCGTGCTGGGGTTCGAGGTCGCCGGAGAGGTTGCAGTAAATCAGCGCTACATGGCGGTCGCCGGTGCCGAAAGGCCCACATCCAGCACCCCGCTGAACCGAAACGTGGTCAGATCAACCGAAACACTTGGCGCGCTCGAGCGCCACGGGCAGGCGCCCCGATCGGCTCCGACCAGCACACGAGTGCTTGTCCTCTCGACGACACAATGCCCGTACATGACACCGAGGGCCAGCGAGTCCCTCGTCGAGCTATCCAGAGCGCACTCAGACTTAGCATGGTCATCGAAGCTCCAACACCAGCATCGCGAAATCCAGCAAATGCTATAGGAGAAATCAACCGACACCGGACTGCTCCACTCTAGCGCCTGACGCATCCGCTAGGTACTGTCAGGCGACTATCCACTCGGTGTGGGATCAAAGCACGGGATCCATGAGCGCCGATAAGCATCCGGGAGAGATGATGACCCGCGATCAAAGTTCCTCACTCTGGAACACGTCTGTCGATGCGCGCAACTATGAGAGCCCAAACGACAAGTATCTTGCAGCAATTCTAGAGCAATACAAACTCTATGTTGAAATGGCCGAACGAGTGAGCCAGCGACGAGGCGCCGCAAATTCATTCTTCCTTACGCTGAACAGCGCCATTCTAACAACCATCGGGATCTTCTGGACTGACCACATAGAGGCCCCATCTTGGCTGCTGGGCATGCCTCTAGTCGGTGCAGTTGTTCAATGCGGAGGCTGGTACATGCTCGTTAGATCATATCGACAACTCAGCTCGGCGAAATGGTCCGCTGTTGCGGCGTTTGAAGAAAGACTTCCAGCATTTGCCTACTCAGAGGCGGAATGGCAAAGTCTTGCCCGGGGAGCGGACTGGCGAGTCTACCTGCCCCTAACGCGCCTAGAACAATGGATACCCGCGACATTCGCGAGCATCTATATAATAGCCCTTGTACTAGCACTCACCCTCTAACTCTCGCCTACCTCGCAATCGATCGCCTCAACAGCCCCACCTCACGTTGGACCCCGGCTCGGAACTCCTGCGAGCCGCCCTCCTCCACGCCGACGGATTGGAGCACGATTTCGAGCTCATCAAAATCAAAATCGGCTACGGGTCGCGTCTCGAAGAATCTGCGGAGTGTAAGTAATTCTATCCTCCGCGAGCGGATATGGTGACTACCTTTCCGGCTCAACCGCTGCAGCAGTTGGTACATCGCGCCGGAAGCCGACCCCGAACCGTCATCGAAAAAGGGCAGAGAATCTTCCCGGCCACTCAGGTCACCATAGTAATACCGATGATATCCGCGATTGATTCTATCGAACACATCGTCGCCATCTAGACGAGAGTAGAACTCTGCCTCCATAGCTTCATCGCCTGCTATCACTCCAGCAAACGCGGCCGAGTATCTTACAAAGTCAGCCTCGTTCTCATCTCGCCACCGATCGCGTAGAAAAGACAACGTATCGTGGGAACCGTCTATTCTTCCGAGCAAATATACCAACTGATTCTTGGTAAAGACATCCGAATCAGCGACCTCCACGTAGCTATCCCTCATGGCCGCAGCAGCGCGCGAGCCGACACGAGCTCGCCTGATCCCATGACGAATCAAGCGATTCGTAACCGGCGATCGCTGGAACGAAAGGAAGGTTGCAACCAGCTCAGTATTGATGTCGGGACCGGTTAGGCTCTCGAGTATTCGCTGCGCTAACCAAAACTCCAAAAAGACCTCATGAACGAAACCAACGACGCGATCCTCTTGTAACATCAGCATCGATCTTGCCGGGCCATGCAGCGGATCCTCCATAGAAACTCCGGATAAACCTAAGAGTTCAACTATGTGAAGTAGACCTCCGCCGCTCCTTAGGGCCTTGTGTAAAACCCACGCCATCTCGGCCCAGACGCCTTTCAGCCGCTCCGCCTCACGTTCGGATTCAATGTGGTGCCGGTGGCACTCCTCTCGCGCGACCGCCTGCCCGCAGGCGAGAAGTAATGAGTAGTCACCCACGCCCTCTGTATCAAAATCAGAAACCTCCATATCGACGCGCTCTGACAAGAAGGCGACCATCGATAGCCACAATGGAAAGCTGAGCAATGAGTCGCGACCTAGCTCGCCACGTTGCCCCTCCACTCTCTCAATGTAATCCGCCGCTTTGAACTTCTGCTCAGCCCTTAGCGCATCAACGTACTGTCTTACCTCGCGGCTGCCCCATGGAGTCATCCGTACAATTGTGTCGAATGAGTCGGCACATCCGTGCAGCCGGCGATCAAAGTCGGCAGTGCGACAAGATACAAGGACCGAGCCAAAATCTGACAAGTCTTGCAATCGCTGCCGGAGCACCGCTGCGGGCCATGGCGACTCATCCAAACCATCCAGAACCATCCGATAAGAAACATCCGGCAATGGAACTCCGGGCGGCCACTCGTCTCGTCCCGCGGTACGGCCACTTAGTTGCCTAACGACCTCGTCCGCGCTCGAGGCAACATCCGTCAGT
>NZ_DASRXP010000374.1:0-36539 GCF_035687465.1 Kribbella sp. | reverse complement strand
ACCCACCACCACGTCGCCGACGCCTCCGACGACGCCGCTGCCGCAGTGCGATCCCCCCACGGCGACTCCGGATCCGACGCCGACCCCGGATCCGAACCCGACCTGCACGCCGGCGCCAGCCCCCCAGAGCACGACCCCTTCCACCGCTTCGGCCTCCGAAACCCCCTGACCGGAGCCACGGTTCGCGGCCTGGCGGCCGCCTGAGGCCGGGATCACGGCGGGCTCCGCTCTCGGACGATCCACAGCGCCCAGTGAGGCTAGTACGGGCGGGGTTGAGCGCGCCCTGAGTGACCCTTTTACGGGGCGTTACCGGCTCAGGTAACTTTGCGTCGATCTGATGTAACTTTCTGGCGTATGGGTCGTTGTGGGAACTATGCGCCTAACCCGTAGTGGAAACCGTCGGGTCAAAATAATCATCGCTTCACTGTGCACGGCCCCCCTCCTGGTAGGGGCCATCGTCACAGTCGCCTCGGGTGGAGCCGGTGCCTCCGGCCAGCTCGCGGCGGACAGTCCGGTCGCCCCATCGCCTGGGGCCGGGCTGAACAGCGGTGAATTCGACGAACTGACGATGATCGTGCCACAGCGTCCAGGAGTGGACGGCCGGATCGGATCCGACAAGCCTGCCCGCGCCGATGTGCCCGTCCAGGGTGCGACCGACGGCAGTGCCGTGGTCCGGCCAGGCCGGGCCGGATCGGTGAACGGCATCCCCCGCGGGGTCTTCCCCGCGTACCGCAGGGCCACCGCGAATCTCGCCGTGGTCCGCCCGAACTGTGGGCTCACCTGGCCGTTGCTGGCCGGGATCGGCAAGGTCGAGTCGAACCACGCCAGCGGCGGCCGGGTCGACGTGGCCGGCACCACGCGGGGCAAGCTCCTCGGTCCGGTGCTGAACGGCAAGAGCGGCACCGGCAAGATCAAGGACACCGACAAGGGCCGGTACGACGCCGACCTCGCCTGGGACCGTGCGGTCGGCCCGATGCAGATCATCCCGGGGGTGTGGAGCGAGTTCGGTGCCGACGGCAACGGCGACACCTACCGCAACCCGAACAACGTGTACGACGCGGTCACCACGGTCGCCGTCTACCTGTGTTCGGAGGGGGACGACCTGAAGCGGCCGCGGGACCTGGTCGCGGCCCTGCTGCGGTACCAGCACTCCAAGGACTTCGTGGCCACCGTGCTGCGCTGGATGCGGGTCTACAGCAAGAGCGCCGTACTGGTGCCGAACGCGAAGGGCAACCTGTCCAACCCGAAGCCGGCCGGTAACGCCGAGCGCAAGGTCGATCCGCGGGATGTGCCGGACGTGCCGGACGACAAGGCAACGGCCACGCCGAAGCCGAGGCCGACGCCGGGCACCACCAAGCCGCCGATCCCGGAGCCCGTCGAGGAAACGCCGACCGGTCACCCGACGACCCGGCCGACCGACCGGCCCACGGACAAGCCGACCACGCCGACGCCGACGCCCACCCCGACGCCGACGCCGACCCCCACACCGACACCGACGCCGACTCCCACGCCGACGCCGACCGACACCCCGACCGGCTCGCCCTGCGCGAGCGAGACGAACCCCACTCCCTGCACCCAGGGCAGCGGCTCGCACGGCTGAGCCCTTCCCGGTTACGGTCGGCGGTATGACCGCAACCGGCGTACTCAGACTCGTCGGCACGGTGTTGCCGGCCGGCGAGCAGCAGGAGCTCCACCTCAGCGGCGGGCTGGTCATCGACCGGCCCGCTGCTGGCAGTCGACCGGGGCGGTGGGGTGGGGGAGGTACAAGCACAGTCACCCTCAGCACCGGCGGCTGGATCGTGCCCGGTCTGGTCGACGCGCACTGCCACATCGGCCTGGACCAGCGCGGCGGTGTGGACCGTGAGACCCAGGAGCAGCAGGCCATCACCAACCGCGACGCCGGCGCGCTGCTGGTCCGCGATGCCGGCGTGGTCTCGGACACCCGCTGGATCGACGACCGCGAGGACCTGCCGAAGATCATCCGGGCCGGCCGTCACATCGCCCGCTCGAAGCGCTACATCCGCAACTACGGCTGGGAGATCGAGCCGGAGGAACTGGTCGCGTACGTCGAGCAGGAGGCCCGCCGCAGCGACGGGTGGGTCAAGCTGGTCGGCGACTGGATCGACCGGGAGTCGGGTGACCTCACGCCCTGTTGGCCGGCGGAGGCCCTGAACGCGGCGATCGCCCGGGCCCACGAGCTCGGCGCCCGGGTGGCCGCCCATGTCTTCGGCGAGCACGCGCTCCCGGACCTCCTTGCCGCCGGCATCGACTCCATCGAGCACGGCACCGGCCTGCAGCCGGAGATGATCGACCGGATGGCCGAGACCGGTACTGCGGTGGTGCCGACGATGCTGCAGCTCGAGAGCTTCCCGATGTACGCCGACCAGGCCGCCGAGAAGTTCCCGCGCTACGCGGCTCACATGCGCGACCTGTACGACCGCCGGCTGAGCACCCTGCGTGCCGCGGTCGAGGCCGGAGTACCGGTGTTCGCCGGGACGGACGCGGGTGGCGTCCTCGGGCATGGTCTGGTCGCCCAGGAGATCAAGGCGCTGACGACGATCGGCATGACCGGCGAGCAGGCCCTGGCCGCCGGATCCTGGTCGGCGCGGGAGTGGCTGGGCGTTCCCGGCGAGCTGGTTCCGGGCGCCCCAGCCGACCTGGTCGTCTACGACGAAGACCCCCGCAAGAACCCCGACATCCTGGCCCACCCCCGCCAAATCATCCTCCGCGGCCGCCTGATCGGCTGATCCCTCGGCCGAGTTCCGTCGCTCCTGCACTGCGTGGAAGAAATTTGCTACGGAGCGGCCATTTTCCTCCACGCCGTGCAGGGCGACGGCCTACTTGACCGGACAGGTCGGGCCGCAGGGCGTTGCGGGAGTCCGTGGTGCGGTGCGACGCATCACCTGCAGCACCTGTACTGCGACCTCGCACACGCGACTGGTCACGTCATGCCAGCCGTAGCGAAGAGTCGATTCCGCCCGAAGTGTGGCGCGGTTGTCCCGGGCAAGGTCGCGCCAGCGCCGGTCCGGGCGCAGATGAAACCGCCCGTCCAGCTCGACGACCAGCCCGAACTCCGGATAGGCGACGTCGGTGAACTCGTTGTCGACGCTGCGCTGACGTCTACCCGCTGGCAACCCGTGGAGGCGCTCGACGTCACGCAGGTAGCGGAGCTCCAGCAATGAATGAGATCCGGCGGCGACGTCGGACAGGACCGGTTGCAACTCGCGCCGGTAACGGAGGCCGACCCGGGTTCTCAGGGCGTCGGCGATCGCCGCGGCGCTGACGCGACCACTCTGGCAAGCTTCGGCGATCACTGCGGCCGCGTTGTCGAGAGACTCCGAGATGTCGACGATGTCCAGTACTGCGTGCGCTGGTTCGCTTCGCGGTGGGATGACCCTGCCGACGCGTTCCTGCCAATGTCTCGATCGGTGCAGTCGCAAACCGGGCTGCGTCTGGACCCGGCGGTGAGCCGGAATTGTCAGATAGATGGGCCGCTGATCATCGACGCGGATGAGGCCGAGTTGTTCCGCCGCTGAATAGTGGCTCCAACTTGCCTCGGGTCCGGCGTACAGGAGTGCGGCAAGCAGGCGAGCATCGTGCCCGATCGGGCCGGTGTGGGTCGCATAGACGCCCGGGTGCACCGTCTGCCACATTCTGCGTCGGAGCCGCCGGCGGATCTCGGTCTGCGACCAGTCTGCGGCAAGGAGCTGTGGACGGGAGACGATCCGGTCCTGCGTGTGAATCAGGACGTCGATGCCTTCCGCGTCGAGCTGCTGCTGCCACCACCAATCCATCGGACCAGGCTGACGGAAATCGGCCGCAAGTGTCGTCGCGGTTGTGGATATCGGGGGTTCCCCAGAGTTCACCTGCGGGTGACAGGACAATTTCACCCGGTGACGGGGAAATACTCACGTAACTACTGGCCTGTGCGGAACTTATTGCCCTACCGTGAGCTGCACCTGCCGACGCCCCTCGGCGGGACGTCTGCCGCGGGAGGCGCGCGCGGACGTCAGATGGGAAGGAAACCCCGATGGGTCAGACCGCCCGCATGACCAGACTGACCGCGATGCTCGCCGCCGCAGCCGCCGGAGCGATCGCGCTCAGCGGCGCACTCCCCACCAACGCCGCCCCACCGCCCGAACCGGTCGGCTCCGCGCTGCCCGGCGACCTCGCCAAGGCGTTCCAGTCCGCGTCCACCTCGTACGACGTACCGCGGGAGGTGCTGGTCGGCATCGGGTACGCCGAGTCGCACCTCGACGGGCACAACGGCGAGCCGAGTCAGGCGAACGGCTACGGCCTGATGCACCTGGCCAGCAACCCCACCAACCCGACCATGTCCGAGGCGAGCAAGCTGACCGGGTTGCCGGTCGAGAAGCTCGCCAAGGACTCAACGGCGAACATCCAGGGCGCCGCGGCCGTGCTCGACTCGTACGCCGACCAGGTCGGGCTGGCGGGATCCGCCCGCAAGGACCTGGGCAAGTGGTACTCCGTGGTCGCGCAGTACTCGCACTCCGCCGACGGTCCGACCGCCCGGCTCTACACCGACGAGGTCTACCGGATCATCGGCCTCGGTGTCGGTGCGGCCGGGGTCAGCATCGACCCGAAGCAGGTCACCCCGGACCGCGGCAAGTACGCCAACGTAGCGCCCCTCGGAACCCGTACTCCGCAGTCGATCGCGGCAGTCGACTACCCGGGCGCGATCTGGAATCCGGCCATCTCCAGCAACTACCGGGTCGGCCGGACCGCTGCCATCTCCACCATCGTCATCCACGTGACGCAAGGCTCGTACGCCGGCACGATCAGCTGGTTCAAGAACGCCTCGGCCAAGGTGAGCGCGCACTACGTGATCCGGTCCAGCGACGGCCAGGTCACGCAGATGGTCGCCGAGAAGGACACCGCCTGGCACGTGGGCACCGCGAACCCGTACACGATCGGCCTCGAGCACGAGGGCTTCGTGGATCAGCCGTCCTGGTTCACCGACGCCATGTACCGCTCGTCGGCCGCGGTGACCAGGAACATCGCCGACCGGCGTGGCATCCCGAAGGACCGCGCGCACATCAAGGGCCACGTCGAGCTGCCCAACCAGACACACACCGACCCGGGTCCGAACTGGAACTGGACCTACTACATGCAGCTGGTCAACGGCGATAACCCGAACCCGCCGACGTACAACTTCACCACCTACGGCGCCGGCGTCCGGGTGCGGGCCACGCCGAGGCTGAACGGCACGATCCTGCTGGAGCTGCCCGGCCCGACCCAGGTCTTCGTCACCTGCCAGACGCAGGGCGACTCCGTCACGGCCGAAGGCACCACCAACAACTGGTGGGCCAAGCTCCGCGACCAGGGCGGCTACATGACCAACATCTACATCGACTACCCAGCAGCCAAACTCCCCGGAGTCCCCGACTGCTGACACCCGCTTGCGTCCGAAGAACCTTGCGCTATAGCCCAAGGTTCTTCGGACGCAGCGGACTTTGAGGTTCGCTACGATCCAGGGGACGCCCGGGTGAAGAGTAGAGCCTGCTGTACCGACGGTGAGGGCTCCGTTGTCGCAGGATCGTGGTGACGACTACGAGAGGGTTCCTGCGATGCTCACGAAGATCCTGCACAAGGGTTGGCCGGCGTGTAAGTACCTGCTCATCCGGTTTTTCATGGGCATCTCGCTGCTGGCAGTGATTCCGATCAGCCTGCTGCTGGGCTGGTGGAGCCCCAACGTCACCGCAACCCTGGTCCGACTGGCCAACCGGGAGCACGACGAGGCATCGAAGTACCTCGGGCTCACGCCGGAGTCGGCGCTGCCTGCAGCGGCGCCTCGCCGTCCGGGAAACGTGGTCGCGCTTTTCCGGGACGAAGCCTTCCGGCGGAGTCTGCGGATCCTGCTGATGCCGCTGGTGGTCATCCCCGAGCTGGTCATCGCGATGCTCGCACTCATCGCTGCGCCCGCGGCGGTCGCCAGTATGGCGCTGTGGCAGCTGCAGCCAGGCAGTTTCAACCTGATGGGTCTCAAGGTCGACAGCTGGTTCGAATCGCTGACACTCGGTCCTCTGCAGATCCTCACTGGTCTGGCCATGCTGCAGTGGGTAACGCCAGCTGTAGCGAGGGGACATGCGCAGGCTGTCCGGCAGTTGCTTGCCCCGAGCGCATCCGAGTTGGAGACTGCCCGGCTGGCCGCGCGGGTTGAGGAGCTGACCCGGACCCGTGCTGGTGCTGTCGATTCGCACGGGGCGGAGCTGCGCCGGATCGAGCGGGACCTGCACGACGGCACTCAGGCACAGCTGGTCTCCCTTGCCATGCGCATCGGTATCGCCAAGCAGACGATGGCCGACGATCCAGAGAAGGCCGCGAAGCTGCTGGACGACGCCCGCGATGGCGCTGAGCAGGCCATGACGGAGCTGCGCGGCGTACTGCGGACCATGTACCCGCCGATCCTCGCCGACCGTGGTCTGGCGGGAGCGGTATCGGCCCTGTCCGCCCGGTGCCCGATCCCGGTCGAGTTGCGGGTCGGTGAGCTAGGAGCTGTCCCCGCCTCCGTGGAGGCCGCCGCGTACTTCGTGGTCGCGGAGTCCTTGACCAACATCACCAAGCACTCCGCGGCCGGGCATGTCGACCTACTGCTCGAGCGGCGTGGCCCGGAGCTCTACCTGGCCGTCACGGACGACGGGATCGGCGGCGCGCGAGTCAACGACAAGGCCGACCTGCTGAACCGGGGGAGTGGCCTGCATGGCATGGTGCACCGGGTGGAGGCGATCGACGGTCACATGCGACTGCAGAGCCCCATCGGCGGGCCTACTACGGTCGAGGTGATCCTGCCGTGCGAGTAGTGATCCTCGAGGACAACCCGATCCTGGCCGAGGGACTCGGCTTGCTGCTGGGCAACTCTGGGTTCGAGGTGGCCGCAGTCGCCGGTGACGCGGACGCCTTCGCCAAGGCAGTCGCGGAGTACGAGCCCGGCATTGCGATCGTCGACGTACGGTTGCCGCCCACCTTCACCGACGAGGGTCTGCGCGCGGCGATCGAGGCTCGCCGGGTCCGGCCGGGACTGCCGGTGCTGGTGTTCTCGCAGTACGTCGAGGAGGTGTACGCGGCGGAACTGCTGGCCGCCGGCAGCGAGGGAGTCGGGTACCTGCTCAAGGACCGGGTCTCGCGGGTGGACGAGTTCATCGAGGCCGTACGCCGGGTCGCGGCCGGCGGAACCGTGCTCGACCCGGAAGTGGTCAGTCAGCTGATGGTGAGGCGGAGCGATCCGCTGGAACGGCTGACACCCCGTGAGCGCGAGGTACTCGCACTGATGGCCGAGGGCCTCGGTAACACCGCGATCGCCCAGAAGCTGGTGATCAGCGAAGGCGCTGTGCACAAGCATGTCGGCAACGTCTTCCTCAAGCTCGACCTTCCCCCGACCGACTCGGGTCACCGCCGCGTCCTCGCAGTACTGGCTCACCTCGGGCTCTGACCGGTTCCGGACACGGCTGCCGCAGGGATAGCGGTTGCCCGCTGACAACGTCGGCATCAGCTCTTGACGGACCGTGGTAGATCCAGCACGCTGTGTCGCGAGAGCGCTCTCACCGCACCCCAACCGCCCCGAGGTGAGGAGAGTCCGAATGAAGATCCTGGTGGCCGCCACGCACGTCGTGAGCGTGGTCGACGTTCCCGCCCAAGCGGCAGCCGGTCCTGAACCAGAGCTCGCCGTGCCCCGTCAGACGAACGCGATGCAGGACGACCTGGGCTTGACCAAGCCGCAGGTCCAGGAACGTCTCAAAGCCGAATCGGTTGCGACCAAACTGGTCCCCGCCGCACAGCGCGCTGCTGGAGCCGCCTTCGGAGGCGCCTGGTACGACACTGCCAAGCAGAAGTTGGTGGTCGGCCTCACGACGCAGGACCAGGCGGCTGCTGTACGAGCCACGGGCGCTGACGTTGCCGCAGTACCGGTGACGGCAGCGGCGCTCGATCAGCGGAAGGTTGCCGTCGACAAGCTTGCTGGCAAGTCCGTACCGGCCGCTGTCAGTGGCTGGGCCGCGGATCCGCGCACCGGCAGCGTGGTAGTCAACGTTCAGGCAGGCAAGCGTTCCGCAGCAGTCGATGCCTTCGTCAACAAAGTCGCCAAGGCAGGAACTGTCACTGTCCGGGAAGTAGTGGCCGAAGCCCCGCGCACCTTCGCCGCCGGCACGGTCGGGGGAGACCCGTACTACACCGGCAACGTCCGCTGCTCGATCGGCTTCTCGGTGCACGGCGGGTTCGTCACCGCGGGGCACTGTTCCGGCGCCGGCGCCAGGACGAGCGGCTGGGACGGCTCGGCTCAGGGCGTGTCCGCGGGTCGTCCTTCCCCGGCAACGACTTCGCCTGGGTCCAGATCGACAGCGGCTGGTGGACCGTGCCCGTCGTCCTCGGCTGGGGCCAGGTCAGCGACCAACTGGTCCGCGGTTCGTGGGAAGCACCCGTCGGTACGTCGGTCTGCCGCAGCGGATCCACCACCCACTGGCACTGCGGCACCATCCTGGCCAAGAACGAGACGGTGAACTACGGCAACGGCGCGCTGTTCTACGGCGCGACCAAGACCAACGTCTGCGCCGAGGGCGGCGACTCGGGTGGTTCCTTCATCACCGGCGACCAGGCCCAGGGAGTCACCTCGGGCGGCTGGGGCAACTGCAGCAGCGGCGGCGAAACGTGGTTCCAGCCCGTCAACGAAATCCTCTCCACCTACGGCCTAACCCTCCACACCGCCTGACTCCACCCCCTCACGCATCCTTCGGTCCCACCTCGCCCTTCTCGGGAGACGTCGGTGACACAGACCACGCCTTCCGAGAAGGGCGAAGTGGGACCGAAGGATGCAAGAGAGGGGAGGTCAGCAGAGGGGGACGCCGGGGAGTTGGGCGGCTGGGTGGTTGATGTAGATGTTGGTGATGAAGCCGCCCTGGTCGCGCAGCTTGGACCACCAATTGTTCGTGTAGCCCTCGGCCGTCACCGTGTCGCCCTGCTTCTGGCAGAGCACCCAGACAGAGGTCGGCCCGGCCAGCGTGGTCACCACGGAGGCGTTCAGCCTGGCGTCCGACCGGACGTTGATACCGGATCCCCAGGTCATGAAGTTGGTGCCACCGCCTCCGCCGCACCCGTTGTCGCTGGTCAGGTAGTACTGGTTGTACGAGCCGGGATACGCGAGACCGGAGCCGTTGATGACGATGTTCTGGCCGACGCCGTTGAGCAGTTGCTCGTAGTGGATGTGCGGACCGGAGGAGTTGCCGGTACTGCCGGTCACCCCGATCTGCTGCCCTTGGGAGACCTGCGCCCCGTTGGCGACGGAGTACGAGGAGAGGTGGAAGTAGTAGGTCTTCCAGCCGCCGCCGTGCTCGATGGCGATGTAGTTGCCGGCTCCGCTGGGCTGGGAGAACCGGTACGCCGTACCTGCGGCTGACGCGAGGACCGGGGTCCCGTTGGTGGTGCCGCCGTCGGCGCGGACGAAGTCGAGGGCTCGGCGGACCTCGGCCGAGTGGTGGCTGTAGGTCCAGCGCTGACCACAGGGGAACGGGGCCTTGAAGTTGGGGGCGGCCTGGGCCTGCGTCGGTACCGCCACCAGAGTGGCGGCACCGAGCAGCAGACAGGCCAGCACAGCGAGGATTCGTCTGAGCGGCACGATGATCAGTCCCTAAGCGACCGGTCACGGGCGGTGATGTCCGTGACGCCTGGAGTGACGAGCCTCAAGGTAGCGCACCGGACGTCAGCAAGGAACCAGCCGAACTCAGATCAGGTTAGTGATTAACCTGGGGTCGAATAGTCAGGCTGTCTCGTCCTTCACAGGCTCCAGCGTTGGGGTCTGACCGTTCGGCTTGGTGTTCAGCGACTCGATCAGCTGCTTGGCCAGCGCGAAGCCGGAACCACCCATCGTGATGGTCTTCACGAGGGTGTCCTCGATGCCCTGGGCACCGTTCAGCACGACCATGTTGCCGACCTTCTCGAAGGACGACGCGGCCGCACGGACGATCTCCGGGTAGGCCTCGGCCAGTTGTTGTGCGACGACCGCATCGGTGTTGGTGGCCAGCGCCTCGGCGCGGGCCTTGATACCGGCCGCCTCGGCCATCGCCTTCGCCTGAACCGCAAGCGCCTCGGCCTTACCGTTCAGCTCGGTCGCCTTCGCCTGCGCCTCACCGCGCAGGGTGACCTCGCGGGCCTGTGCCTCGGCCGCCGCGATCTGCGCATCCCTTGCCGCGGTCGCCAGCGTGCGCTGCTTGTATGCCTCGGCGTCCGCGGGCTTCAGCACGCTCGACTCGAGCTGCTTCTCGGCCAGCGATGCATTCAGCTTCGCGGTCTCGGTCTCGGCGACCACAACCTGCTGGCGGGCCAACGCTTCGGCCAGCGGACCGGACTGCGACGCCTTCGAGTTCGCCTGGTCGACCTCGGCCTGATAACCGGCCTGCGCGATAGAGCTCTGCCGTACTGCGGCTGCCTTCGCCGCGGCGGCGACCTGCTCGCGCTCGGTCGCCTCGCGGTCCCGCTCGGCCTGCGCGATCCGGGCCGCGGCCTCGACGGCGGCGGCCTGCGGACGACCCAGGTTCTGGATGTAGCCGGACTCGTCGTCGATCTCCTGGATCTGCAGCGAGTCGACCACCAGCCCGAGCTTCTCCATGTCACCGGCCAGCGAGCCACGGATGTTCGTGGTCAGCGTCTCCCGGTCGTGCAGCATCTCCTCGACCGTGGTGGAACCGACGATCGCGCGCAGGTGGCCGGCGAACAACTCGTGGATCGTGGACATCACCTGCTCGTCGCTCTGCTCCAGGAACCGACGTGCCGCGTTCGCGATCGAGCCGTAGTCGTCACCGACCTTGTACGCCGTGACGCCCTTGATGTGCAGGGGAATCCCCTGGCTGGAGACACACGTCACCGTCAGGGGAGTCGCGCGGATGTCGAGCGGCAGCCGTCGTACGGTCTGGAAGCCGGGCAGTACTGCGGTGCCGCGGCCGACCACGATCTTGAAGCCGAGCGTCTCGTTGATCTGCTCGGTGCTCGAGTGCGCGCCGAGCCCGGAGATGATCAGGGCCTCGTTCGGCTCCGCCACCCGCCAGACCATCCGGAACAGGAGCAGGAGGACCACCAGCGCGATGGCGCCGGCGATCAGGTACGTCCAGGGCATTTCCCCTCCAGGGAACACTGCGTCGATATGTAAGGCTCAGAAGGCGCGGGCGACGTAGACCGTGCGTGGCGGATCGAACTCGACCACCACGACCGGCGTCCCGACCTCGATCACCTCGTCGGCCGCGGGGTAAGCGTAGAAGGCCTCGGTGGCACCGCGGACCGGCAACATCACCTCGCCGACGATCCCCGGCGCGATCCGGCCGATCACGCGTCCCCGCTTGCCCACCATGACGTCCCCTCCGACGCAAGACCGCCTGCTCCAGTTCCCGAACCCTATCGTCCGTCACGCCTTGTGGTCGGCTCGGCTCGGGAGCATGGTTGAGGGGTCGACGCGCGGCCTGGGGGTTGGGGGAGGGGTCATGGGGGCGGAAGTTCGCGTGGGGGTCGTCGAGGACGGTTCCGACGAGGCGCGGCTCGAGGAGCTGGCGCTGATGCTGCGGGAGGAGTTGCTCGCGCTCGATGTCCGGTCGGTCGAGCCGTACCGCGAGGGCGAGGCGCCGGAGGGGACGCGGGGCGGTCTCGCCGCGGTCGCCGGCCTGCTGACGGTTTCGATGGGACCTGGTTTGCAGGCCGTCGGGGCGGTCGTAGCCGTCGTCCGTGCCTGGCTTCGCAGATCCGGCAGCGGACGGACGGTCAAGCTATCGATCGACGGGGACGTGATCGAGCTGGTCGGTGCCAGCGACGCGGTGCAGCAGCAGCTTGTGGACGCCTGGGTGAAGAAGCACTCGGGGACGGACGCATGAGATGGACGGCACGCGAACCGCGCTCGTGATAGCGAATGACCAGTACGCCGATCCGGGGCTGCGCCGGCTGGTGGCGCCTGCGCAGGACGCGGCCGCGCTGGCCGACGCGCTGGGCGACCCGTCGGTGGGCGGCTTCGAGGTCACGGTGCTGCAGAACGAGTCCGCGCAGGCGATCCGGTACGCCGTCGAGGACTTCTTCGCCGACCGGGCGCCGGAGGATCTGCTGTTGCTGCACTTTTCCTGCCACGGTTTGAAGAACGCGGCCGGCGAACTGTTCCTGGCCGTGGCGGATACCAAGCCGACCCGGCTCGCGTCCACGGCGGTCGCCGCCGACTTCGTCAACCGGCAGATGGCCGACAGCCGCGCGCAGCGGATCGCCTTGTTCCTCGACTGTTGTTACGGCGGGGCGTTCCCGCGCGGCATGGTCGTCCGGGCGGCCGGTGAAGCCCAGGTGCGGGATGCGTTCGCCGGGCAGGAACGCGTGGGCGGCGGGCGTGGGCGGGTGATCGTGACGGCTTCCAGCGCGATGGAGTACGCGTTCGAGGGCGGTCAGCTGGCGACCGATGCGTCGAAGCCGGCGCCGTCGGTGTTCACCGGCGCCGTGGTGGACGGTCTGACCACCGGTGAGGCTGATCGCGACGGCGACGGCTGGGTGGGACTCACCGAACTGGTCGGGTTCGTCACCGATCGGGTCCACCGCGTGACGCCGAACCAGAACCCGCAGATGTGGACCTTCGGGTCCCAGGGCGAACTGCTGATCGCGCGCAGCCGGGTCCGCCGGATCACTCCGACCCCGCTGGCGCCGGAGTTGCTCGAGGCAATGGAGAGTCCGTTGCCGGCGACAAGGTTCGGTGTCGTCGACTATCTGCGCGAGCGATTGGACGAGTCCGATCTCGGCCAGGCGTACGCCGCCTGGCAGGCGTTGCATCGCATGCTCGATGACGACAGCCGGAAGGTGTCCGAGGCGGCAAGCCGCTCGATCGCGCTGGCCACTCCGCGAGCGACGCCCACGGAGCTGGACCTCGGCACGGCCGTCGAGGGTCACGCGGAAGGCGAACTCCAGTTGGAGGGACCGCCGCTAGCCCTGACCGCCGTGGCATCGCCAGGCGCGCCCTGGATCCGCATCGAGCAACTCGGCGCGACAATCCGCGTGATCGCCTCTCCACCCACCCCCGGCCCCCACGAGTCCTCAGTAATCCTCACGGGCCCCACCGGCGAACACACAATCCCCCTCCACCTCCAAGTCCCCACCCCCACCCAAGAACCCGCGCCCGAGCCCATCCCCGAACCGCCGGCCATGGCGGCATCGGCAGCAGCGCCCACCTCCGTCCCCCAGCAAACGTCCGCACCACAGACGGAAACCCCCGCACCGGAGCCCTCCGCCCCGCCGGCAGCTGTGGCGGCATCGCTGGCAGCGCCCACCGCCGTCCCGCAGCAGGCGTCCGCGCCGCGGACCGAAGCCTCTGGGCCGCAGCCGCAGGCGCCTGCACCGCAGGTCGAAGCCCCCGCCCCGCAGCTACAGGCAGCCGCGCTGCAGTCTCCAACGCCTGCAGGGCAGTCGCCGGCAGCTGCACCGCCGGCGGCTGGCTCGGGGGTTGTGCCGTGGTGGGTGGTTGGGGTGCTGGCTGTGGGTGCTCTGTTGCAGATTCGGTTGAACTGGCCGGGAGCCGTCGACTCACGCAAGCTCTGGTACGACGAGTCGAACACCGGGTGGTACGTGTATCGGCGCTGGACAGACCCGCTCATCCTCGCCTCGTTCGTTGCCCTCATCGCAAGCCTGGTCGCGCGGTGGTCCGGGCGATGGGCCCCTCTCGCCTTGGGTGTCGTCCTGGCCTGTGCGGTCTCTGTGATCGAGGAGGGTGTCTTGGTCCTGGGCGCTGGCATCTCCTACGTGGAGACCACTGTCTGGACTGCGGCAACAGCGGTCGCCGCCGTGATGTCCGCCGTCATACTTGTTGTCCTGTGGCCGAAGCGTTGGCCGCTGTGGCCGGTGCAGGGACCGGCTGCCGTCCTGGTCGTTGCCGGCGGCATCTTGCTCTTCGTCAGTTCGGCGATCGAGGATGGCGACGGGGTCTCGTTCTTCACCGTCACCAAGCTTGCGGTGCTGGAGCCCGTCCTCACCGTCGGGCTCGCCTGGCTCGCCTTGGCTGCCACGGATGCGGTCGCGGGAAGGTGGCTGACCGCGACCGCAGTGATGTACGCGCTCATCTGCGTGGTCTCCACTCTTCCCGCCCTGACCGAGGGCGGGGCGGCGCCGGTCTTCCTCACCGCCCTGCTCGGCAACGGATTGATCGTGGTGGCCGTAGCCTTCGCGGCTCCTCGGCACTTCGCCTCGATCAGCCGCGAATGGCGCCCTCGGTCGCGCCCTTGATGAACTGGCGGGCGAAGATCATGAAGACGACGATCAGCGGGATCATCGCCATCAGCGCGCCCGTCATCACCATGCTGTAGTCGACGCCGTGGCTGCGGTTCAGCGACGACAGCGCCACCTGCAGGGTCAGGTGATCGGGGTTGGTCAGCACGATCAGCGGCCAGAAGTAGTCGTTCCACGAAGCCACGAAGGTGAAGATCCCCAGGAACGCCAACGCCGGCCGCGCTGACGGAAGCGCTACATGCCGGTAGACCCCGAAGAACCCACAGCCGTCCAGCGTGGCCGCCTCGACCAGTTCGTCATGGATCGAGTTCTGGAAGTACTGCCGTAACCAGAAGATGCCGAAGGCGTTCGCCGCCGCCGGGATGATCAGGGCCTTGAGTGAACCGACCCAGCCGAACGCCGCCATCGTCTGGAACTGCGGTACCGCACCCAGTTGGGCCGGCAGCAGCATCGTCGCCAGCAGGATCACGAACAACACGTTCCGCCCCGGGAACCGGAACTTCGCGAAGGTGAAGGCCGCCAGCGAGTCGAAGAACAGCACCAGCAAGGTCGTCGAGACAGCCACCACCAGGGTGTTGCCCATCGACTGGAAGA
Organism: Kribbella sp.; assembly: GCF_035687465.1. Taxonomy (NCBI): domain Bacteria; kingdom Bacillati; phylum Actinomycetota; class Actinomycetes; order Propionibacteriales; family Kribbellaceae; genus Kribbella; species Kribbella sp. The sequence continues at coordinate 21,707 of NZ_DASRXP010000374.1, read as the reverse complement.
ACGCGACGTTGTCCAGTACTGCGCGGACGTTGTCGTCGAACTGCGAGCCGAAGGTGAACTTCGGCGGGAACCGGTAGATGTCGGCCGTCGTGTTGGTCGCCATCACCAGCGTCCAGTAGAACGGGAACAGGCAGACCACGCCGGCGATCGCCAGCGCCAGGTGGAGGAGCACCCCGCGCCATCTCATGACCGGCCCCTTCCGCCGAGCAGCTTCCAGTTGATCGCGGTGAACAGCAGCACGAGCGCGAAGATGCTCAGGGCAATGGCTCCGGCGTACCCGTAGTCGTTGTTGAAGAAGGCCTGGTTGTAGAAGTACATGACCACCGTCATGCCGCTCTGCCCCGTACCGCCGTTGTTGCCGACCATCACCTGCGGTTCGGTGAAGGTCTGCAGACCGCCGATCGTCGACATGACCACGGTGAACAGCACGACCGGCCGCAGTTGCGGCAGGGTGATCGAGAAGAACGTCCGCAACGGCCCGGCGCCGTCCACCTTGGCCGCCTCGTACTGCTCGGTCGGGATCGCCTGCAACCCGGCCAGGTAGATGATCGTGTTGTAGCCGGTCCATTGCCAGATGATCATCGTGGAGATCGCGATCTTGATCCCCCACGGTTCCCCGAGCCAGTCCTCGGTAGGCAGCCCGAGCGCGCGGAGCCCGGAGTTGATCAGCCCGAAGTTGGTACTGAAGACGGCGGCGAAGAAGATCGCCGCCGCCACCAGCGAGGTGATGTTCGGGATGAAGTACGCGATCCGGTAGACGCCCTTGAGCCGTACGGCGGAGTGCAGCATCACCGCGAGCGCCATCGCGATCGCGAGCGTCGGCACGGTCGACATGAAGAACAGCACGACCGTGTTCCACAGCGCCAGCCAGAAGGTGCTGTCCTCGATCAGGAAGCTGAAGTTCTGCAGGCCGACCATCTGGCGCGGGCCGAGCCCGTCCCACTTCTGGAAGGCGAGCAGGATCGTCGACGCGACCGGGTACAACCCGAAGACAAGGAAGATCAGGTAGAACGGCGACAGCGCCAGGTAGAAACGCCAGTACGACCAGACGCTGCGCCGGCGCCGAGGCTTCGCAGTACGGGGCGCCTTCGCCGGTGCGGTCGCGGTCAGCGTCACTGCACGCCCTGACGCTTGCCGATCTGCTTCGCCTTCGAGACAGCCTCCGCCCAGGCCGCGTCCGACGACTTCTTGCCCACCTGGACCAGCTTCAGACCGTCGGTGAACGGTACTGCGATCGCGCTGTCCAGGGGAGCCTCGTAGGCGATCGGGATGGCCTTCGCGGCCGGCCCGAAGACGTCGATCGGCACCTGGCCGCCGAAGAACGGATCCGCCGCCTTCAGTTGCGGTTTGTCGTACGCCGCCGGCGCGGCCGGGAAGATCTGCGCGTCCGCGAACGCCTTGGCCTCGTTGTCGGGGCTGAGCATGTACTTGATCACCTCGAGCGCGGCGGCCGGGTCGGCGGCGTTCCTGGTGATGGTGAGGAACGAGCCACCGAAGTTCGCCGGGCCGCTCGGGGTCGGCGCGACCCGCCACTTGCCGACGCTGGTCTTGCAGGCGGCCTTGATGTCCAGCGCGACCCAGGCCGCGCCGGTGACGGTGGGCACCGTGCCCTGGTCGAGGCCGGCGTTCCAGTCCGGCGTACCGCCGAGGGTCTTGCCGTCGACCTTCAGCGTGATCGCCTTGACCGCGGTGTCCCAGGCCTTGCGGATGTGGTCCTGGTCGCCGATGAACTTGTTGTCCTTGTCGATGTAGCGAGCCGTGCCCTGGTTGACGACCGTGCCGTACATGTCCACGGCGTCGGCGACGATGAACGCCTTTGGGTTGGACTTCTTCAGCTCGACCCCGGCGGCCAGGAAGTCGTCCCAGGTCTTCAGTTGCTCGGCCACCTTGGCGGGATCACCAGGAAGCCCGCCGGCGGTGAAGATGTCCTCGCGGTAGAACAGCGCGGTCGGGCCGATGTCGATCGGGATGCCGATCACCTTGCCGTCCAGCGTGGTGGCCTGCTTGACCTTCCACTCCAGGTAGTCGCCCAGGATCGAGTCGGCGCCGATCGTCTTCAGGTCGACGAACCGGTTCGCCTGCGGCAGCAGCGAGGCGATGTCCTCACCCTTCACCCCGGTGATGTCGGGAATGGAGGTACCGCCGTTGAAGGTGGTGATCAGCTTCTGCTTGAAGTCGCCGCCGATCTCGGAGTACTTGATGTGCTGGTCGGGGAAGTGCGCGATCGTGTCGTCGAGCACGGACTTGCCCAGACCGCCCGGCCAGCACCACAAGGCGATGTTGCCGGTGGCATTCTTCTTGGTGGTTCCGCTGTCCATGCTGGACGAGCAGCCGACCACTGTGCCGCCGAGCATGGCTGCGAAGCCCCCGGCCAGTAGCGTCCGACGTGAGAGCTCCATGGTTCTACCTTCCTGACTGGTCGCGCAGGGGAGCGCTTCCGGAGTGTGCGCTGAGCAGCGCGGCAAGGGTTTGGTCTTCTGGATGTTCCTGGTGCCAGGCGGCAAGGTCGGCCCAGCTCGGCGCCGCGTCGGCCCCACCGAGCCGGGTCACCGACAGCGCCGCCGTCAGCGCGGCGAACCGCACCCGCTCTTGGAGGGACAGCCCCCACAACGTGGAAGCGATGAACCCGGCGGCGAACACATCACCCGCCCCGGTGGTGTCCGCCGCCAGCACGGGGACAGCCGGTACTGCGACGCGCTCGCCGGTGCCGGTGTCGATCGCCAGGGCGCCGTTCGCCCCGTCCGAAACGACGACGATCGGGACCCGTTCGGCGAGCTTGTCCATCGCCTCGGACGGGGTCGTAGTACGGGTGTAGTGCATTGCTTCGCCGGCGTTCGGGAGGAACACGTCGCAGTGCTCCAGTTGATCGAGGACAGCCGGGTCCCACTGCTCGGAGGGATCCCAGCCGACGTCGGCGAACACCACGCTGCCGGCCGCCTTCGCCTTGGCGAGCCACTCGTTCGGCCAGGGACCGATGTGGGCGGCGACGGCCCGGGCGGCCGGCGGCGTGGTGAGGAGCTCGTCGGCTGACAGCGGGGGAGGGGTCCCGCGGGTGACCAGGGCCCGGTCGTTGTCATAGGCAAGGGCCACCGTGAGCGGGGTCTGCCAGCCGTCGAGCTTGCGGGAAAGCGTCAGATCGATGCCCTCGGCGACTTCCAGTTGCTGCCAGCAACGGTTGCCGAGGTCATCGTTGCCGAAGACAGCGGCCAGGCCGGTCCGCAGGCCGAGCCGGGTCAGTGCCACCGCGAAGTTGGCGATCCCGCCCGGGCTCTCCGCGGAGGCTGTCGCCCAGACCTCGGTGCCCGGCCGCGGAGCAGTGGGCAGCCCGAGCACCAGGTCTTGGAAGACCAGGCCGGACACGACCACGTCCAGCTCACTCATCGGCGCCACACTCCTGCAGGCTCGCTCAAACTCGTGCAGACAGTTTGAATCTTCTGATCAAACTACGCAATAGGTCTGCACTCGAATGAGTGATTTTGACAGAGTTTGCGTGATACGGTCTCTCCGTGTTGCCAAAGCAGCGGCATGACCAGATCGTCCGCGCCCTCCGTGCCGATGGGGCCGGCGGGGTGAAGGTGCTGGCTACCCAACTCGGGGTCAGCGAGGCGACGATCCGGCGCGACCTCGAGGCCCTGCACGAACAAGGCCGGCTCACCCGGGTGTACGGCGGCGCGCTCGCCGTGGATGGCGGGGATGAGCCGTTCGCCGAGGTCAGCGCAGTACGGGCGGACGAGAAGGACAGGATCGCCCGGCGGGCAGCGGAGCTGATCGGTGACGGGGAGTCGTTGCTGCTCGACATCGGGACCACGGCCTTGCGCTTGGCGCAGCAGTTGCACGGCCGGTCGCTGACCGTGGTGACCAGCAATCTCGCCGTCCTGGAGGAACTGCAGAACGACGAGCAGATCGAACTGATCATCCTGGGCGGCTTCGTCCGGCGGAGCTACCGCTCACTGGTCGGCTACCTGACCGAGGAATCGCTGCGGCAGATCCACGTCGACTGGTTGTTCCTGGGGACCAGTGGGGTTCGCCCTGACGGCCGGGTGATGGACAGCACGATGATCGAAGTACCGGTGAAGCGGGCGATGATCAACGCGGCCGACCGGGTGGTTCTGCTCGCGGATGCTTCCAAGTTCCCGGGCCACGGTGTCGCGAAGGTGTGCGAGCCGTCCGAACTTTCGATGGTGGTGACCGAGCCCGGCGCCCACGAGGCGACCCGGGCCCAACTCGTGGAGGCAGGGGTGCAGGTGATTTTGACGTGAGGCTGACCATCCTCGGGGGCGGCGGGTTCCGGGTGCCGCTCGTCTACCAGGCCCTGCTGGGCGATCGCGGCGAGGGCCGGATCACCTCCGTCACCCTGTACGACACCGACCGCTCCCGGTTGGCCTCGATAGGCGCCGTACTACGGCAGCAAGCTGCCTCCGCCTCAGCTGGTTCCGCGGATCCGGCTGGCTCATGGGTCGGTGAGGCGCCCGTGGTCACGGAGACGACGGATCTCGACGAGGCTCTGCGCGGGGCGGACTTCATCTTCTCCGCGATCCGGGTAGGAGGTCTGGAAGGGCGGACGATCGACGAACGCGTCGCCCTCGACCTCGGCGTACTGGGTCAGGAGACGGTCGGCGCGGGCGGGATCGCGTACGGGCTCAGGACGTTGCCGGTGGCAACTGCCATCGCGCGGCGGATCGCCGCCGTGGCGCCCGACGCCTGGGTGATCAACTTCACCAACCCGGCCGGCATGGTGACCGAGGCGATGCTGCCCTATCTCGGCGACCGGGTGATCGGGATCTGCGATTCGCCTTCCGGGCTCGGGCGGCGTGCGGCGCAGGCTCTGGGCTTGGACGCGTCGCAGGTCTTCTACGACTACGCGGGGCTGAACCACCTGGGCTGGTTGCGCGGACTGCAGTCGGGCGGGGTCGATCGGCTGCCCGACCTGCTGGCGGACTCGTCGGCGCTCGGGGCGTTCGAGGAGGGGCGGCTCTTCGGGGTCGAGTGGTTGCGGTCGATCGGGTCGATCCCGAACGAGTACCTGCACTATTACTACTTCGCGCGGGAGACCCTGGCTGCCGTGCAGTCGGTGGAGCAGACGCGCGGCACGTTCTTGCTGGAGCAGCAGTCGGCGTTCTATGCGGAGACGGCCCGGAATCCCTCGACTGCCCTGGAGCAGTGGCAGAAGACCCGGGCCGAGCGCGAGTCGACGTACATGGTCGAGAGCCGGGAGATCGCTGACGCGGGGGAGCGGGACGAGCGGGACATGTCGGCCGGCGGGTACGAGCAGGTGGCGCTCTCGCTGATGCGGGCGATCGCACACAACGAGCGGGCGTCCCTGATCCTCAACGTGCGCAACCGCGGCACGCTGCACCACCTGGACGACGACGCGGTGGTCGAGATCCCGTGCACAGTGGACGCGAACGGCGCCCGCCCGCTGACGGTCTCCCAGTTGACTGATCACCAGGCCGGCCTGGTCTGCGCGGTCAAGGCCGTCGAACGCTCGACCATCGAGGCCGCCGCGACGGGCTCCCGCGCTCTGGCGGTGCGGGCCTTCGCCTGGCACCCGCTGATCGACTCCGTCACCGCTGCCCACCAACTCCTGGACAGCTACGTCGAGCACCTGCCGGATCTGGCCGCCTTCCGCTGAGCTCGGCGGGCCACCATCCATAGCGATCATTCGCCCCCTTTTCACCCTTTGGTGCGGGCCGGCGCCACGAGCGACCGTTGGCGAAAGGGTGAAAGGGGGCGAATGATCGCGGGCTGTGGTGGGCGCCGGCCTCAGGGGTCGGGGGCGGTCTGGGTGGGGTGGGATTGGGCGGAACTGGGGTGATCTGGCAGAATAGCGGGCTGAGTCCGTCTGGATCCGCGTGCAGCCCTCTAACTCCACGCCCCGGCCGGCCCATTCGAGCGGTCACTCGTTGTCCCCACGACGCCGGTGTGCTGCTCAACCAGTCATGAAATCCCGAGGGAGACCCCACAAACGTGGCAGTCAAGATCCGTTTGAAGCGCATCGGCAAGAAGCGTGCGCCGCACTACCGCATCGTCGTGATGGACGCCCGCACCAAGCGTGACGGCCGCGCGATCGAGGAGATCGGCAAGTACAACCCGAAGACCGAGCCGTCGTTCATCCACGTCGAGTCGGACCGGGCGCAGTACTGGCTGGGCGTCGGCGCGCAGCCGACCGAGGCCGTCGAGGCGATCTTCAAGGCCAGCGGGGACTGGCAGAAGTTCAAGGGCCTGGACGCGCCGCCGCCGCTGCGGGTCAAGGAGCCGAAGCGCGACAAGCTGGAGATCTTCAACGAGGCGCTCGCGGACGCGCACGGCGCTCTGAAGACCGAGGCCGTGACGACCAAGAAGACCGCCGCGAAGAAGACCGCCGAGAAGAAGGCCGACGCCCCCAAGGCCGACGCCAAGGCGGACGCTCCCAAGGCAGACGCTCCCAAGGCGGACGCTCCCAAGGCGGACGCTCCCAAGGATGAGGCCCCCAAGGCCGACGCCAAGGACGAGACCGTGAAGGCTGACGAGGCCGTCGCCGAGACGCCCGCCGCCGACGCGCCGGCCGACGACGCCAAGGCCTGACCGTGATGGAGACCGAGGCGCTCGAGCACCTGGTCCGGGGCATCGTGGACAACCCTGACGACGTGAGCGTCCGGGCCCGCAACCTGCGGCGCGGCCGTACCCTCGAGGTGCACGTGCATCCCGATGACATCGGCAAGGTGATCGGCCGCAACGGCCGGACGGCGACCGCGCTGCGGACCGTGGTCGGGGCGCTCAGCTCCGAGTCGTCGGTCCGGATCGACTTCGTCGACGAGTTCAACCGGCGCCCGCGCCGCTGAGCTCGAACAGTCCCTGAAGGGCCGTACCCATCTGGGTGCGGCCCTTCGCTGCTCTTCTCACCTCGAAAGTAGGAACCAGCGGTGTTGGTGATCGTCGGCCGGATCGGCCGGGCCCATGGGATCAAGGGCGACGTAGGCCTGGAGGTGCGCACGGATGAGCCGGATCGCCGGTTCGCCGAGGGCGCGACCCTGGTCACGACCTCGAAGCCACCACGGACGCTGACCGTCGAGTCCAGCCGGTGGCACAGCGGGCGGCTGCTGGTGAAGTTCGCGGGGGTGCCGGACCGTACTGCGGCCGAGCAGCTGCGGAACCTGGAGGTCCAGGCCGAGATCGACCAGGACGAGCGCCCGGAGGACCCGGAGGAGTTCTACGACCGCGAGCTGATCGGTCTGGCCGTGCGGACCACCGACGGGGCGGACGCCGGTGAGGTCATCGACGTGGTGCACCTGCCTTCCCAGGACCTGCTGGAGATCCGCCGGCCCGCTGGCAACGCAGTACTGGTGCCTCTGGTTGAGGAATTGGTCCCGGAGATCGATCTGGACGGCCAGTACGTCGTGGTGGCGGACCGGCCCGGTCTGCTCGACCCGGAGGGCGCCGAGGTGGTTCCGACCGAGCCTGCGCAGGGAGATGACGGGCGATGAGGCTCGACGTCGTCTCGATCTTCCCGGAGTACCTCGCGGCGCTGGACCTGAGTCTGGTCGGCAAGGCGGCGAAGAGCGGGCTGCTGGACATCCGCGTGCACGACCTGCGCGAGTGGACCCACGACCGGCACCGGACCGTGGACGACAGCCCGTACGGCGGCGGCGCGGGCATGGTGATGAAGCCGGAGCCCTGGGCAGAGGCCCTGGAGGCTGTGGCTCCCGCTGATGGGCCGTCGCAGCCCCGGCTGATCGTGCCGACGCCTGCGGGCCGGCCGTTCACCCAGGCGTTGGCGGAGGAGCTTGCCGCCGAGCCGTGGCTGGCCTTCGCTTGTGGGCGGTACGAAGGCATCGATGCCCGGGTCGCTCCGCATGCGGCCGAGCGGATGCGGGTGGACGAGGTCTCCATCGGCGACTACGTGCTCAACGGTGGCGAGGTCGCCGTCCTGGTCATCGTGGAGGCAGTGGCCCGGCTGCTTCCTGGAGTGATCGGCAACCCGGAGTCCCTGGCCGAGGAGTCCCATTCGGGCGACGGGCTGCTGGAGTACCCCGTGTACACCAAGCCGCCTTCCTGGCGCGGCCACGAGGTCCCCGAGATCCTCCTGTCCGGCAACCACGCCGCGATCGCCCACTGGCGCCACGAGGAGTCGGTACGCCGTACTGCCAAGCGCCGGCCGGATCTCCTGGCCGCCTGGGGTGGTGCCGTGGCCGACAAGGAGGATGCGGCGGGGCTAGTACAGGTGTTGCCGGCTACCGCGGCTGACGCGGGGGAGTTGCACACGCTCCAGCGCGCGGCCTATCTGACAGAGGGAGCGGCCTACGACGACTTCACCATCCCGCCTCTGCAGGAGCCCCTGGAGGGCACGGTCGAGCGGGTCGGCGAGGGGGGAGTCTGGAAGGCAGTGGTCGGTTCCAGGATCGTCGGTGCTGTGCAGGTTGGTGTCGAAGGCGAAGTAGCCCGCATCGGCCGGCTCATGGTTGCGCCGGACTGGCAGGGCCGTGGTGTGGGGACGAGGCTGCTGCGCGTCGCGGAGAAGACGGTGCCCGCCGAGGTCACGCAGTACGAGCTCACCACGGGTGCGCAGAGTGAGCGCAATCTGCAGCTCTACCGCAACGCCGGTTACCGAGAGGTGAGCAGAGAGCGACAGACGGCTAAGGTTGAGCTAGTGCGGCTGGTGAAGCGGCGGCGCCGACGCTGATTTCGTGGCGACCGGGCCGGTGTGGCAAACTTGGTCGCTGTTGCCAGTTCGGTGCTCCTGCCACAGGGGGTGACCACCGAGCGGCGGCACTCTTGACTTCTCACCACCGAGCATTCGTGGGTGACCTGTGGCACGCGCGAGGAAGAGACACCTGATGAGCAACATCCTGAACGAGCTCGACAACTCGAGCAAGCGCGACGACATCCCGCCCTTCCGGGCCGGCGACACCGTGAACGTCCACGTGAAGGTCGTCGAAGGCAACCGGTCCCGCGTCCAGGTGTTCAAGGGTGTCGTGATCCGGCGCCAGGGTGGTGGCCTGCAGGAGACCTTCACGGTCCGCAAGGTCAGCTTCGGTGTCGGTGTCGAGCGGACCTTCCCGCTGCACACCCCGATCGTCGAGAAGGTCGAGGTCGTCACCCGCGGCGACGTCCGCCGCGCCAAGCTGTACTACCTGCGCGAGCTGCGCGGCAAGGCAGCCAAGATCAAGGAGAAGCGGGACATTCCGGCCTCCTGAGCTCTTAGCGACGACGGTCAGGTATGGCGCCGGGCACAGCGACTCGGGCTCGCCCGGTTGCCAGGAGGGCGCGTCGCAGCAAGGGACGGCATCGCAGACTCAAGCAGCGGAACCCGCTGCTGAGTCTGCTGATCGAGATGACCACCGTGACCGTGCTCGCGCTGGTCATCACGGTCGTACTGCGGCTTTTCGTGGCCGAGGCGTTCTACGTACCCTCGGAGTCGATGTACGACACGCTCACCACGAACGACCGGATCCTGGCCGAGAAGGTCAGCTATCTGCACCGCGACGTCGATCGCGGCGACATCATCGTCTTCAAGGACCCCGGCAACTGGCTGAACGAGGAACAGGCCGCGCCGGGGCCGTTCCGGCGGGTCGGTGAGTTCGTCGGCATCCTGCCGCGCAGTGGTGAGGGTCACCTGGTCAAGCGGGTGATCGGGATCGGCGGCGACCGGGTGATCTGCTGTGACAAGTCCGGCCGGATCATGGTGAACAAGATCCCGCTGGACGAGCAGGAATACCTGCTCAAGGACGCCAAGCCGTCGCTCCAGCCGTTCGACGTAGTTGTGCCGCCTGGTTCTCTATGGGTGATGGGTGACAACAGGGCCGAGTCCGCCGACTCCCGCGCGCACATGGGTGGGCCAGGTGGAGGATTCGTCCCGGTTGACAACGTGGTTGGCCGTGCCTGTTGCATAATCTGGCCGTCTGACCGGATGACGATGCTGCGTCCTCCGGAAACCTTCAAGAAGCCGGGGCTGAAGAAGTGACTGAGACACCGACTGCGACGAAAGAGACCCCGAGCCATCGATCCGGGCTCGCGGCCGCGGCGCGCGAGTTCGTCCTGATCGTGGTCGGTGCTCTCATCGTCTCGTCGATCCTGCGGGCCTTCGTCGGCCAGATGTTCATCATCCCGAGCGAGTCGATGCAGAACACCCTGCTGGTCGGCGACCGGGTCGTGGTGGAGAAGCTCACCGACGTGGAGCGCGGGGACGTGGTCGTCTTCGAGGATCCGGGCGGCTGGCTGGGCGCCGACGAGAGCGGTCAGAAGCGGGGATCGGTCGGACGGTTCTTCGAGGTGGTCGGGCTTCTGCCGGACTCCAGCCACGGACACCTGATCAAGAGGCTGATCGGGATGCCGGGTGACAAGGTCGCCTGCTGTGACGCCAAGGGCCGGCTGCTGGTGAACGGTCAGCCGCTGGACGAGACCAGCTACCTCTACCCGGGCGATCCGCCCTCGGCGATGGAGTTCCAGGTCACCGTGCCCGCCGGGCGGGTCTTCGTGATGGGTGACCACCGGTCCGAGTCGGGCGACTCCCGGGTGCACCTCAGCGACACCCCTCCGGACGGTGGTACCCCGGGCGATGCGGCCTTCGTCCCGATGGACAAGATCACCGGGCGGGCCATCCTGGTGGTGTGGCCGGCCAGCAACTTCGCCAAACTCAGCGTCCCGGACACGTTCAAGAACATCCCGGCCCCAGGTCCGCCTCCGGCCAAACCGTCGATCTCACTGACACCACCCCCCAAGTGAGCGGACCCGCTGTGCGAATCCCCTTCCTGCCCACGAATCACCGTCCATCCGCACCGTCCCGCGGCCTCGCTCCGGAGCGACCGACCGCGATCGGGGCGCGGCGGGGGCGCGGATGAGTGCTCTGCCGCGGGGCAGCACCATCCGCCGGGACGCCGGCCTGTACGGCTACGAGCGGGCGCTCCGGCGGGTCGGGCTGGACCCGATCGCCGGCGTGGACGAGGCCGGGCGCGGACCCTGCGCCGGTCCGCTGGTCGCCGCCGCGGTGATCCTGCCGGACGGCAAGCGCGGGCAGATCCCCGAGTTGGCCGACTCCAAGCTGCTGACCGCGAAGGCTCGCGACCGCTGCTACGAGGAGATCCGCAACCGTGCGCTGGCCTGGTCGGTCGTCTCCATCGAGGCGGCCGAGTGCGACCGGCTCGGCATGCACGTCGCGAACGTCGAGGCGCTCCGCCGGGCCCTGTTCCGGCTCGACCTCCGCCCGTCGTACGTGCTGACCGACGGGTTCGGGGTCGACGGACTCGGCGTACCGGGGCTGGCGATCTGGAAGGGTGATCGGGTGGCCGCCTGCATCGCCGCCGCCTCCGTGATCGCCAAAGTGACCCGGGACCGGATCATGCAGCACTGGCACGAGGTGTACCCGCAGTACGATTTCGCGATTCACAAGGGATACTGCACTCCCGAACACCAGGCGGCGCTGGACGAATACGGCCCGTGTCCACAACATCGACGGCGGTTCGAGAATGTCCGCCGCAGTCTGCGCCCCGACATGGGACAGAATGTGACCAGTCCCACCGGAGTGGAGAGCCGATGAGTGAGCGCAGCGAGCGAACAGACAACACAGCTGCCTTTGCGCGCGTGCTTTCACCGAGCGCTAGCGAGGTGAACGCATGAGTGCAGACGACCTTGAGAAGTATGAGACCGATATGGAGCTTCAGCTCTATCGGGAGTACAAGGACGTCGTCGGGATCTTCAAGTACGTCGTGGAGACGGAGCGGCGCTTCTACCTGTGCAACGCGGTAGACCTGAAAGTCCGCACCGAAGGCGGTGACGTGTACTTCGAGGTCACCATGGCCGACGCCTGGGTCTGGGACGTCTACCGCTCGGCCCGCTTCGTCAAGAACGCGAAGGTCGTCACCTTCCGCGACGTCAACATCGAGGAACTGGCCAAGTCCGACCTGGAAGTCCCGAAGGATTCCGACTTCGGCCGCTAACTGATCAGGAGACGATCGCGCCGAGGCCGAAGTCGGCGAGGAGGCGGTCCTGAGGCACCTTCGCTGCGGCGTTGATGGCCTCGACAGCCTGGCCGAGGGCGAAGCGGTCGACGCTGACGCGTTCCGGCCTGGTGCCGACAGGCGCTTCGATCAGTGCAACGACGGCGTCGGCGACCTCACGAGGATCCGGCGGCTCGGGAGCCGAGAAGACCGAGCCGATGTTCTGCATGAAGCTTCCTGCCAGTTGCATCGCCTCTGTGTAGTCAGCCTGCCGGTCGGTGTCCTGGCCGACGCGATGGGAGTCTCCCAGGTTCGTCGGGAAGGTGCCTGGCTGAACGATCGCCACATCGATGCCGAGCGGGCGCAGTTCGTACCGGTAACCCAGGGCCAGTGCCTCGACCGCGGCCTTGGTGGCCGAGTAGGCGGCCATGGCCGGTCCGACCACCCGCGAGGCGCCGCTCGACACGAAGACCAAAAGGCCGGCGTGGTTACCGCGCAGGTGCGGGAGCACCGCCCGGGCTACCCGATGCGGGCCGACGGTGTTGGTGTTGAGAGCGGCGAGGAGCTGCTCACTGGTGATCGTCTCGGTGATGCCGCCGATCGCGTATCCGGCATTGTTGACGACCGCATCGAGCCGGCCGACCCGCTCCAGTGCGAGCGCGACGCCGCGCTCGACCGAGGTGTCGGAGGTCACGTCCATCGGCACGACGACGATCTGTCCTTCGGTGTCCGCAGCGGACTTCGCGAGAGTCTCAGCGGCCTCGGCGTCCTTGCCCTCGGGCTCACGCATTGTGGCGACGACTGTGTGGCCGCGCTCGGCCAGAACCTCGGCGGTACGCCGGCCGAGGCCGCTATTGGTGCCCGTCACCAAGACGTTCGACATGGAAGTGCTCCTTCGTTGCCCGGCGCTCGACTCTGCTGCGAACGCCGTGTTGGTATACACCTGTTTACATCGCTCTCCTGGCAATGTCAACACATGTATACTTAGCCGCATGACGACGCCTCGAGCAGCAGATCCGGGTCCCTCGCACCGGCCGGGACGGGTCGTCACGCGCCAGGCGATCCTCGCGTCCGCTCGGCAGGCCTGGACGGAGCACGGATTCGACGAGGTGGGCCTGCGCGAGATCGCCGGGCGGGCCGGTGTGACCGCTGCCCTGGTGAACCGCTATTTCGGCACCAAGGAAGACCTCTTCCGCGAGGCGATCGACACCGAGGACACGGGCCCGCCAGGACTCGCCGACTTCGACCGCGCCACCTTCGGCACCCTGATGGCACCCATGATCGTCGCCGGTCACCGCGGAGCGACCGAGTCACCGCGCGAGACTGCCGGCCAGCGAACCCGGGACGGCGGCGCCACCGACCCCGTCGAATCGCAGAGCGACACAGCCGTTGACCACTCGGCCTTCGACGCGATTCTCATGCTGCTCCACTCCGCCTCCAGCCCGGCCGCCCAGCCGATCATTCGTGATCACCTGGAGACGACCGTCCTGCCTTCGCTGATCGAGTACTTCGGCAACGACGCCACCGCCCGCAAGCGCGCAGTACTGGTGCTCTCGCTCGCCCTCGGCAGCACCCTGCTCGGCCCGATCCTCGGCATCGAACCGCTCGGCACCGCAAGCGGCCCAGCCGGCCCCGACTCCGACCCCGAAACCACCGCAATAGCCGCAGCAATGCTCCAATCCGCCGCAGACGCCGAAACTGAACACATAGGTCCTACCTCGCCGTGAGCCGCCGGCGCCGGTCCTTCTCCAGGTCGTCTGCGCCCTCGACAGGACTCTCATGCCGCCACTCCGACCCATCCTGTTACCGTCGTGGCAGTCGCTCGGGTCCGCCTTGGCCCGGGCCTGACGTTTCTGTTCCGCCCGGTTGTCGGGGGCGGCGGCGAGGGCGCGTGTCCCGTCCCACCGCAGTCCTGGATGTCCCCTGGCGGGCCACGGGTCGCACCTTTCTGCAGTACTCAGGCGCCGGCGACCCCCGGGTGGTCCGTTCCGCCGGGCGGCGACGAAGGACACCCATGCCCCGCGCCGCCACCGGCTACCGTCCCCTGTTGCGCACCCCCGGTGCTGCAACCTTCTTTCTCACTGCCGCTGTTGGCCGCGTCGGCATCGTTATGACAGGCCTCGGCCTGGTCTGGTTGCTGCACGCCCGCACAGGCTCCTATGCCACGGCCGGTCTCGCCACCGCCGGATTCGCCCTCGCCGAAGCTCTGATCGGCCCACAGTTGGCCCGCCTGATCGATCAGTTCGGCCAGACCCGCATCCTGCCGTTCTGCCTCGCCGCCCACTGCGCCGCCATCGTCGGCGTCCTCGCGTCCACCACCCCGGCCGTGGCGATCGTCGCCGCCACCTTCGCCGGCGCGGCCGTCCCTCAGCTCGGCGCCCTGTCAGCGGCCCGCTGGGCTCACCTGCTGCGCGGCGAGCGGGCCGATGAACTGCCCAGCGCCTTCTCGTTGGAATCGCTGGCCAATGCCACTGCCTTCCTCGTCGGTCCTGTTCTGGTCACCGCGCTCGGCGCGGTCGGCGACACGGCCCTTGCCAGCGCCATCGCCGCGGCCCTGATCCTCGGCGGTGGTGCGGCTCTAGCAGCCCAACGCCGCACAGCGCCCAAGCCGGCTGAGCGCCGTATCGCGCCCAAGCCGACCGAGCGCCGGACAGCGCCTCAGCTCGCCCGCGGGAGCGTCGAACGCGCTCACGGCGAACGGTCCTCCCTGCTGCGGCTGATCTTCCTCCTCCTGGCCCTACTGAACCTGGCCATCGGGCTGTACTTCGGAACCATCGGGGTCTCGATAACCGCTTTCGCGATCAGCCACGAAATGCCCGGCGCAGCCACACCGATCCTCGCCGCCTCCAGCCTCAGCGGACTGCTCGCCGGCTGGCTCTACGGGCTGCGACAGCACCGCACCCCGGCGCGCCGCCAACTCGTTTTCGCCACCGCCTACCTCACGGGCGCGGCGGTGCTGCTTCCCCTTGCGCCGTCCGCGATCTGGCTTGCCGCTGCTGTGGTGGTCACAGAGGCTGCGGTACCGCCCACACTCGTCCTGCTGAACGTCCTGACAGAGAAGGCCGTCCACCCGGCGGCGCTCACCCAAGCGTTCACCTGGAACAACTCCGCCAGCGCGGCCGGTGCGGCGCTGGCGGCGTCCCTCGCCGGCCGCGCCGCCGACACGTGGGGCGCCTCCGCAGCCCTCGCACAAGCGCCGTTGGCGGGACTCATCCTCCTAGTCCTCTCCCTCGTCCTCTACCGCGCTGCTCGACAGTCGGGTTGGTCAGGGGCCGCCTAGGGCTCGGCGGTGGTTGGGGGAGAGGCGCCAGCCGGTTTCGAGGTATTCGACCAGGTCTGCCTGCTCGAGGGTCTCCAGACATTCGCGAACTGTGTCGACGTCCAGCCCGGCCGTTGTGGCGATGCGATCCGCGGCTGCTGGTCTCAGCACCGGGACGGCGTCGAGCGTGCGGCGGAGCTCCAGGTCGAGGCCGTCCGTCGGCTCGGCCGGCGCGTGGGGATACGGCGTGAGTCGGTGACCCATCGGGGAGATCGCCTCCAGGATGTCCGCCACGGAAGTCACCAGGACGGCGTTGCGCTCGCGGACCAGCAGGTGCACGCCTTCGGACATCCGTGACGTGATCGGGCCGGGAACCGCGAGCACCGGCCGGCCGCACTGCTCGGCCCACCCGGCGGTGTTGAGGGCTCCACTGCGGACCGCGGCCTCGACCACGATCGTGCCGGTGGTGGCGGCGGCGATCAGTCTGTTCCTGGCGAGGAAGCGCAGTTTGGTCGGTGAACAGGCAGGTGGAAGCTCACTGACCAGCAGGCCCTCCTCCGCGATCCGGTCGAACAGCGCCGTGTTGCTCTTCGGGTAGCAGACGTCCACGCCACAAGCCAGGACTGCGACCGTCACGCCGGAACCGGCCATCGCGCCACGGTGAGCCGCTGCGTCGATCCCGTACGCACCGCCCGACACCACCGTCACGTCGTTGTCCGCCATCCCCGCAGCCAGCTCGGCGGCGGCGTGCTCCCCGTAGGAAGAACACGCCCGCGCTCCGACGATGGCCACCGATCGCTCCAGGACCTGGCGCAGATTCGCGGCTCCTCGGACCCAGAGCCCGAACGGCACACCGCCCTGCCTACTCTGCTGGCCCGCATCCGCCAGCACCTCCACCTGTGCGGGCCACTCGTCGTCGCCGGGAATGACGAACCGTGCGCCGGCGCTCCGGGCCCGCTCCAGATCCCGCTCAGGATCCACCTCGGCGACCCGGGCCGACCACCTCTCCATCCCTGCCGCACCGCTCCGCAACCGTTGCCAGGCCTCGATCACGTCCAGGTCCTGGAAGGCACTGAGCGCTGCCGGATCACCAGGCTCGATCACCCGAGACAACCCGATCCGCACCAGCCGCTCGGCCTCCATGTCCACGCGCTCCGGCGCGAGTTCTGTTGTTGTCGTGCTGGCTTGGGTCATGCTGCGCTGTTCCCCCTGACTGATCGGGCGTCGCTGAGTGCCGTCAGCGGGGCTCCGCTGCGGAGTTGGAAGGCTTGGTGGGTGAGCTCGGCAGTTGGCTGGCCGACGCCGGCGAGATCCGCGAGGGTCCAGGCCAGGCGGGCCACCCGGTCGAATCCACGGGCGGTCAGCCGGCCGTCGGCGTACAGGGACTCCAGGACCTTCTGGCTGCCGGCGTCCAGTGGAAACTCGCGGCGCAGGATCGGTCCGGGGATCTCGCTGTTGATGTTCCAGACGGTGTCCCGGTACCGGTGTGTCTGGCGATCGCGAGCTGCTTTGACCCGCGCGGCCACCACCGCGGTGGATTCCGGTCGCTCGCCGTCTGCCTCGCCGCGCGCCGCCGGCTCGATCTGTCGCTGGATGTCGATCCGATCCTTGATCGGTCCGCTGATGCGCTGCCGGTACCGGGTCAGCATCTGTGGGGTGCAGGTACACACGCCGTTCGACGAGCCGGTCAGGCCGCACGGACAGGGGTTGGCAGCGAGCACCAGCAAGAACCTGGCGGGGAACTTCGCCACCGCGGCGGCGCGATGCAGCTCGATGAACCCGGACTCGAGCGGCTGTCGCAAGGTGTCCAGCGTCAAGGGATGCATCTCAGGCGCCTCGTCGATGAAGAGGATGCCGCGATGTGCGCAACTGATCGCCCCCGGGCGTGGCATGCCCGAGCCGCCGCCCACCAGGCTCGCCAGCGACGCGGTGTGGTGCGGCGCGATGAAGGGCGGCCGGACGACCAACTCGGCATCGCTGGTCAGCAGCCCGGCCAGCGAGTGCACGGCGGACACCTCCAGCGAGTCGTCCGTACTCAGGTCAGGCATCAGCCCGGCCAGTCGCTCCGCCAGCATCGTCTTGCCTGAGCCGGGTGGTCCGTGCAGATAGATGTGGTGCCCGCCGGCGGCAGACGCCTCGATGGCCCGGCGGCCCTCACGCTGCCCGAGCACGTCATCGAGATCGACCTCCGGGACACGGGTCAGGGACTCCGACATCAGCCGCGGCTCGGCCCGAGGCGGCGCTTCGTCTGGAATCTCCTCGCCTCGCAGCAGCGCGAGGACCTGCCGCAGCGAGCGGACGCCGTACACGTCGATGCCGGGGACGAGCCGTGCCTCACCCGCGTTCAGCTCAGGCACGACGATCCGCTCGAAGCCGGAGCGAGAGGCGGCCAGGGTCATGGCCAGGGCGCCGCGGACCTCGCGGATTCTCCCGTCGAGGCCCAGCTCGCCGATCATGGCGGTCTGCCGCAGGCGTCCGTTGTCGACACCGCCGCCGGCGGCGAGCAGGGCACAGGCAATCGCGACGTCGTAATGCGAGCCTGTCTTGGGCAAGGTGGCCGGCGACAGACCGATCGTCACCTTGCGGTCCGGGAACTTCTGGCCGCTGTTGACCACCGCCGCGCGGACCCGGTCCCTGGCTTCGGACAGCGACGCGTCGGGCAGCCCGATCAGGGTGGTCTTCGGCAGTCCCTGGGCGATGTCGGCCTCGACCTCGACGAGGTGACCCTCGAGACCCACCAGCGCCACCGACCAGGCCTGGGCGAGCGGCATCAGGCCACGCCCCTGACGTGGTCGACCGTGGGCACGCCGCCGTGCGGGAAGAGCACGGCGACGATGTCGATCCGCACCTCGGCGGGTCTTACCTCGTGCTCCTGCAGCCAGCGGCCGAGCAGCCGGCGCAGGGTGGCGAGCTTGCGATAGGTGATGGACTCCAGCGGGCTGCCGTAGTTCAGCCCGCGCCGGGTCTTCACCTCACAGACGACCAGCGCCTGCCCGTCGCGGGCGACGATGTCGATCTCGCCGAGCTCGCAGCGCCAGTTGCGCTCGAGGATCGCGAAACCGGCCTTCGCGAGATGTTCCGCGGCGAGCTGTTCGCCGTACTGCCCGACTGCATCCTTGGTCCGCATCGATGACCACCTCCGGCTAAGAACATGCCGGGGTGGGCACCGATTTCAGGAACGACTTCGCAACCTGTGGAGAACTGATGCCCCGCCGGCCTTTCAGCCCGCGGGGACGCGAGGTCAGTTGCGCATGTGTTTGCCGCGGCTGGACTTCGGTGGGGTGCGGACGGCCCGCAACTCCTCGTCGGTGTCCTCCCGCCGGATCGCCTGCAGACCGCCGGTCCCCGGATCGGTGTCGCCGATGTCGAAGTCCCAGCTCGCCTCGTTGGCGAGGCGGCTGTGCCAGCGCCCGTACAGGCCGTAGATCGCCAGTCCGATGAGCATCCAGATCCCGAACTTGGTCCAGGTGCTCGTCTTCAGGTTGAGCATCAGCCACAGCGTCGAGGCCAGCGACAGCAACGGGATCAGCGGCACCATCGGCACCTTGAAGCCGCGCTCGAGGTTCGGCTCGGTCCGCCGCAGGGTCAGCACACCGACCGCACAGAAGGCGAAACAGAACAGCGCACCGATGACGAGCAGCTCTTCGAGCTCCAGCACCTTCGGGTACAGGGTCAGCACCACCGCGGCCAGCCCTGCGGCAGTGGCTGCGCGGGCGGGGGAGGAGTAGACGCGGCTGACCCGGGCCAGGCTCTTCGGCAGCAGGCCGTCACGGCCCATGTTGAACAGCACCCGGCTCTGCGCGATCAGTACCACGACGATCACGGTCGTCAGGGCCAGGAGGGCCCCCAGGTTGACCAGGTCCGCCGCCCAGCCGACGCCGGCTGCGGCCATCGCCTCGGAGACCGGTGCGGCGCCGCCCAGTTGGCCGTAGGGCCGCATGCCGACCAGTACCACCGCCATCGCGACGTACAGGATCGTCACGGCTCCCAGGCCGAGCAGCATGCCCTGCGGGACCGTCTTGCGTGGGTTCCGGGCGTCCTCGGAGGCCGTGGCGATCAGGTCGAACCCGATGAACGCGAACACGATCGCGCTGGCCGCGGTGAAGATGCCCATCACGCCGAACGAACCGAACGAGGAGTCCAGGATCCAGCCCAGCAAGGTCGGGCTGGCGGCGGCCGGGGCTGCCCGCGACATCGGGATGAAGGGGCTGTAGTTGTCCATGTTGATGTGCGTCGCGCCGATGACGACCACCAGCAGGATCACTGCGACCTTGGCGATCACGACCACGGTCAGAACGCGCGAGGACAGCTTGGTGCCGGTCACGATCAGGGCCGTCAGGATCAGCAGCAGGATCGGCGCCACCAGGTTGACCTTGGCGTCGGGGCCGAAGAACTGCGCCACCCCGCTGGGCAGGACCAGGCCGAAGCCGTCCAGCGTCGCGAGGAAGTAAGCGGACCAGACCCTGGCGACGATCGCTGCCGCCGTGACGAGTTCGAGGACCAGCGCCCAGCCGACCAGCCAGGCCCACATCTCACCGAACGTCACATAGCTGAAGGTGTAAGCGCTACCCGAGACGGGAATGGTCGAGGACAGTTCCGCATAGCAGGCGGCCGCGAGGACGCAGACGACTGCGGCGATCAGGAACGACAAGATCACGGCGGGGCCCGCAACGGTGGCAGCTTGCCTACCGCTCAGGCTGAAGATGCCGGACCCGATCATCACGCCCAGGCCAAGAACGACCAGGTCGCGACGACCGAACAAACGCGGCAGACGGTGCCGGGAATCCTCGACTCGAGTGAACGCCGACTCGACCGGCAGGCGCCGGCCTACGGTCTGTCCGTTCGCTGAGGGGGCCATGTCAGGGGTGCCTCCGTTGCTACTAGGGCAATCGGGCCGAACAGTAGTCGACCAGTGGGCCTACGGACCAGACCTCCTCTTTCTCGTCGCCGCGCGGTGCCTTGCGATGCCGCGGCACGTCCCGCATGGTCAAGGGCATGAAGCCGGACGATGTCAGCGAGATCCCTTCTCTGTCAGAAGGTTTCACTGTGTTACTGGCTGACTACGAACGGCACCTGACGGCGGAAAGAGACCTCAGCAAACATTCGGTGCGAGCCTACATGGGCGATATCGCGGATTTGATCGATCATTTGATTCGACTTGGTCACGACGACCTCAACGGTCTCGACATCCGCGGACTGCGGTCCTGGCTGGCGAAACAGCAGAGCCTCGGCAAGGCGCGCAGCACGATGGCGCGGCGCGCGACCGCGGCCCGGGTCTTCACCGCCTGGGCCCGGCGCACCGGCCGGATCGAGACCGACCCCGGCGCCCTGCTGGCCAGCCCCAAGCCGCACAAGACCCTCCCGGAGGTGCTCGGTGTGGCGGATACCAGAGCCGTCCTCGACGCCGCGGCGGTCGCGGCCGACGACGGCAGCCCGCTCGGGCTCCGTGATCTCGCGATCATGGAGTTGCTCTACGCAACGGGTATCCGGGTCGGCGAACTCTGCGCGCTGGACATCGACGAACTCGACACCTCACGCCGGGTGGTCCGCGTCTTCGGCAAGGGCCGCAAGGAACGCTCCGTCCCGTACGGCGTACCGGCCGCGGCGGCTGTGGATGCGTGGCTGGCGGTCCGGCCGCAGGTGTTCCGGCTGGGAAGCGGGCCGGCGCTCTTCCTCGGGAGCCGCGGCGGGCGGATCGACCAGCGGACCGTGCGGCGGGTGGTGCACGCGCGGATCGAAGCGGTGACGGCGTCCGATCTGTCGCCCCACGGGCTGCGCCATACGGCCGCCACCCATCTGCTCGAAGGTGGCGCGGATCTGCGTAGCGTGCAGGAGTTGCTCGGTCACGCATCGCTCGCGACGACCCAGATCTACACGCACGTCTCGGGGGAGAGACTGCGACGCGCCTACGAACAAGCGCATCCACGGGCGTGACTCGGTAGTCGGCGCGAAGCGATGGTGCCGACCACTGAGGGCCCGGATACGGCAGACTGCGGGCATGCGGGTATCGGCGAAGTCTGACTATGCGCTGCGGGCGCTGATCGAGATCACCCAGCGGTGGGTGACGAACGACCCCTCGGTGGTGTCGGCCGAGGAACTCAGCCGTGCGCAGGGCATTCCGCACGGCTTCCTGCAAGGCATCCTCGCCGATCTGCGCCGGGCGGGCGTGCTGTCCAGCCAGCGCGGTCAGTCGGGCGGGTGGAAACTCGCCGTCGACCCGAACGAGGTCTCGGTGGCGGACGTGATGCGGGCCGTCGACGGGCCGATCGTGAGCATCTCCGGTGTGCGGCCGGAGAGCGTCGCCTACAACGAGCGGGCAGTCGTGCTGCAGCGGGTCTGGATCGCGGCGCGCGCGAGTCTGCGGGACGTCCTCGAGCACACCACGCTGATCGATCTCGCCAAGGGCAAACTCCCGGCCGGCGTCGAACGCCGCTCCCGCGACGATGACGCCTGGCAGGCGCGCGTCCCCGGCAGCTGAACCACCTCCGTTTCGAGCGGCTGGTCTGGTCCCCGAGCTGAGGGCCGGACGCGTGGAG
>NZ_DASRXP010000373.1:0-10441 GCF_035687465.1 Kribbella sp. | reverse complement strand
CCGCGCGGCCCGCGCCTGGCAGCAGGTCGGCAACGACAGCAAGGTGGCCGCATCCCGTGCACAGCTTGCCGAACTGGGTGTCGACCTCGCCGTCAGCTGACCGCCGCTGACCGTCGGTACTTGCCTTCGGCTCCTCTCCGGAACCGCGGTGCGGAATGTATCAGCGCTGTATGCCGGCCGGTGAGTATTTTGCGTGCCACGGCAGCGGCCGCGGGGTGGGGGAATGCACGGCCCGGGGGGAGATTGTGGTGGAGCACCGGATTGCGGAGCGGGTGGCCAACCCGCGCGACACCGAGGCTGCGCTGGACTGGCAGCTGGAGCGCGTGGGTTCGACGGCCTGGCAGGACTGGTCGCTGAAATTCCAGCGCATGGCGTTCGGCTATGCCCAGGACAGCGGCTGGCACGATCCGGCGGACGCGTTGAAGTGGCTCGACCATCACGCCCTCCTGCGCGAGGGGGCGGCGCCACGGGGGGCGCTGGTCTGGTACCAGGCGGCCGACCGGGTCCGGGTGGCATGTTCACTCGGATCCGGTCAGATGGTCGGGCCACTGCCGTGCGGTCAGGTCGGGGTAGCCACCCTGACCGAACTCAGCACCGACTACGTGTGGTCAGATCCACACTTTCCCTTCGGTCACTGAGCCGTTCGGGCACTGACGATCAGTCGTTGTTGACCCTGTCCATCACGGCGGCGCGCTCGGCGGGCTCGTCGTACGGGCTGTCGCCACCGGCTGCCTTGCGGGCCCGCTCACGCCGCCTGGCCAGCACGTACTCGACCACCATCGGGATCAGCGAGACGAGGACCAGCAGGATCAGTGCCGTCTCCAGATGCGCGTGGATGAAGTCGATCTTGCCCAGGGCGTGCCCGAGCAGGGTGACCCCGGTGCCCCAGAGCACCGCGCCGATCCCGGTCCAGAAGAAGAACTTCTTCTGGTCCATTCGGCCCGCGCCGGCGGTCAGCGTGATGAAGGTCCGCACGATCGGCACGAAGCGGGCCAGCACCAGCGCCCGCGGCCCGTACCTGTCGAAGAAGGCGTGCGTCTGCTCGAGGTACTTCGGTTTCAGGAACCTGGCGTTCGGATTCTTGAACAGCGTGGTCCCGAGCACCCGGCCGATGTAGTAGCCAGACACGTTGCCGAGGAACGCCGCCCCCGTCAGCACGACACAGGCCAGCCAGAGCGGGATGTCGATCTTGCCGAGCGCGATGAACAGGCCGACTGCGAACAGCAGCGAGTCGCCCGGCAGAATCGGGAACAGCAGTCCGCACTCGATGAAGATGACCGCGGCCGTACCCCACAGGGCCCAGTCGCCCAGCCAGTTCAGCAGGAACTCCGGGTCCATCCAGTTGGGCATCAGCATCGCGATCATAGGAAGCACGCGGACAGGGTAGCGTCCAAACCTGTGCAGCGCCTTAATCGAGATCCCGACCCGAACCCCGTCGACGACCTGGTCGGCGCCGATCTGGTGGGCACCCCGGAGGTCGGTGTGGGTCCCTGGGTGGGCGATCCGCCCGACGATCCGCGGCTGGATCCCGACCTGCTGGCGCACGGCGACCGCCGCAACGTGGTGGACAAGTACCGCTACTGGCGGCTGGATGCGATCGTCGCGGACCTCGACCGGCAGCGGCACCCGTTCCACGTCGCGATCGAGAACTGGCAGCACGATCTCAACATCGGCTCGGTGGTCCGGACCGCGAACGCCTTCCTGGCCCGGGAGGTCCACATCGTCGGCAACCGCAAATGGAATCGCCGCGGCGCGATGGTGACGGATCGCTACCAGCACGTCCGCCACCACCCGCGCCTGGAAGACCTGGCCTCGTACGCCGGAACGCAGGGGCTACCGGTGATCGGTATCGACAACCTGCCCGGATCCGTCCCGCTGGAGACGTACGAAATCCCCGCGGAGTGTGTCCTGCTCTTCGGCCAGGAAGGCCCGGGCCTGACCGAAGAGGCGCACGCGATCTGCACCGACGTGCTGTCGATCGCCCAGTTCGGCTCCACCCGCTCGATCAACGCGAGCGCGGCAGCAGCCATCGCCATGCACGCCTGGATCCGCCGCCACACCTACGACCAGAAGCCCCAATAACCCGTTACGTCCGAAGAACTGGCGGGACTGGTCTCCAGTTCTTCGGACGTAAGCGTCGAGAACTAGCGGATCCGGGTGAAACCCACGTAGCTGTCGGTCGAGCCGGAGCCGTCACCGGCGCCGCTGATCCACAGGCGACCGCCGCCGACCGTGGAGCTCGAGAGAAACGCTGCCCCGGCTGGATCTGCCTCCCGGACGAATCCGGAACCGGTCAGGCGGAGCAGGTACGCCCCACCCGTGCCGGTCTCGCCCACGGCGACCGGCCGACCGTTCACCAGGTCCACCGAGGTGAGCCCGGCTGACTCCACCGGGGTGTTCACCTCGGTCCAGGCCAAGCCGTCGTAGTGGTAGGCGACCGGACGTCTCCACAGCTTCGGGTCGTCGCGATGCCCGACGGCCCAGATGTCGTTCGGACCGTTCGCCGCCAGGCTGAGCAGGTCGACTTCGGAGGTGTCACCGGGCAGTTCGGCCGCCTGCCAGCGGCGCCCGTCATAGTGCTTGATCCCGTCGTCCGCCGCCACCCAGACGTTGTCGCGAGCCAGCGGCATGATGTCCCACGGATACGCCGGTGTGCCGACCACGGAGTCGTTGACCGCGGTCCACTTCTTACCGTCGTACCGGTACACGAAGGTGGTCGCGCCGTCGGCGTTCACTCTCGAGCCCAGCATCCAGACCTGGCTCCCCAGCGTCCCCACTGAGACGAACTCACGGCTGTCACCGTCAGAGAAGGCCGGCGCCGGGACGACCTTCCAGCCCCTACCGTTCCACTGCTGCACGAGGAGCCTGCTTGGGGCGTGAGGGCCGCCAGGCTGCTGAAACCCCACGGCCCAGGCTCTGCCCGCACGATCGATGGCGACATCCAGCAACCGCCCGGAGTCGACCGGTTGAGGGGTCGTCTTCCAGCTGGTGCCGTCCCACCGGGCTGCTATCGGCCGAAAACCCTCTTCGCTGTCGAGGGCACCGACAGTCCACAGAGCTCCACTGCCGTACTCGATGGCCGAAGGAAGCAGCGCCTTCAGCCCGGTCGGGGTCTCCGTCCAGTCGAGTGGCGCGGCGAGGGCCGGGCCGCTGCCGAGCACCAGGGCCGCGACGGTCAGGCCGGTCGTGACAGTTGTCCTACGGAGGTGCGTCATCACTTACTTCCTTTGGCGGCGGGGCTGGAGGGCTGCGTCAACGGTCGTGGCGTGAAGAGGCCGGTGGCTCCGTCGACCAAGGCGGGGTTGACCTGCCGCTGCCAGCGTGGGCTGATCACGACGGCCTTCAGTTGGGCGAGGCTGAGGGGTGGCCGCGACGGTGAGGTGCCCGGGTTGTATTCCTCCCGGTTCTCCGACAACAGCGTGATGACGAGCCCGTCCTTGCGATACAGGTTCGCCTGGAGGTGCTTGTAGTTGCCGCTGCTGCCGGAGCTCTGGTTCTCGACCAGTTGGAGCTTGGAGCCGTTTGCCAATGTGTCGATCCGGCAGTTCAGGTCGGCGCCTGCGACGCACTCGGGCGGGAACCGGTGATTGAGAAGCGAGATGGTCACGGTGGCCGTACTTCCGCCGTCCGTGTACCCCAGACTGGCGGAAAGCCCGTCCTGCGTACCGATCCCCTCCGGCCAACCGGTGAAGTCGCCCTTCTGCCCGGCGGTCGGCAACGTCTCGAGGAGGATCTTCAACGCCGCCTGCGGGGTGATGGCCTCCTGCAACGCCGTGGTCGACGTGCTGGCCGGGATGCCGTCGTCAGGAGGACCGTTCAGCGAACCCGCGTGGGCGAAGACACCGCCCAGTACTGCGACTGTCGCCGCGCCGGCGAAGATCCGGAACAGCCGCCGCCGGCGGACCACCCGGGTGCCATAGGCGACGCTGCCGTCGAGCAGTGCCCCGAGGTCGATCTCGGTCTGGTCGACGCCGGCGTGCAGCCGGTCGCGGAGTTCGGTCTCAAAAGTCATCGGAGGTCCTTCTGTTCCGGGGCTCACAGCCCGCTCAACTCGCTGATGTCGCTGCCGAGCCGCACCCGCAACTTGGCGAGCGCGCGGTGGCTGCGGGTCCGCACCGTGCCGGCGCTGACGCCGAGGATCTGTGCGGTGCCTTCGACGCTGTGGTCCTCCCAGTAGCGCAGGACGACGATCGCCCGGTCCCGGCTGGAGAGTTCTGCCAGCGCGGCGAACAGGGTGAGGCGGAGTGCCGTGTCACGGTCGCGGTCGCCCGACTCCGGTACTACGTCCGTCGGGTGCTCGCGGCTGGTCTTCTTCCGGCCGGCGACATAGGTACGGACCATCACCGTCCGGCTGTACGCGACCGGGTTGTCGGCCCGGCGAACCCTGTTCCAGGCGGCGTACAGCTTGCCCAGAGTGCTCTGGGTCAGGTCCTCGGCGGCGTGCCGGTCCCCGGCCAACAGGTACGCCATCCGGAACAGTTGCGCGCCGCGGACCGCCGCGAATTCGGTGAAGTCCTCGAGATCGACACTCACGGTCGCCCTTCCGCTCGGTTTTGCCCGTCGGAAGAGTTAGAGCGCGCTAGACCGGATCTTGTTGCAGTCGAAGTCCGGTGAACTTTCTCAGACGGCGACCGGAGCCGGGCGGTACGCCGCCCAGGCGGACTCGATCATCTCGTGAAGTCCGTACTGCGCTTTCCAGCCGAGTTCGGCCATGATCCGGGCGGGATCGGCGACCACCTCAGGCGGATCGATCGCCCGGCCGGCGACGACCTCGTACGGCAGGTGGATGCCGGTGATGTGCTGGGCCGCCATGACTACGTCGCGCACGCTGGCTCCCTCGCCGGTGCCGACGTTGTAGTAGTCGGCCAGGCCGTCCCGGTCCAGCAGCGCCTCGACCGCTGCCAGGTGGGCATCGGCCAGGTCGGCGACGTGGATGTAGTCCCGGATGCAGGTGCCGTCGGGTGTCGGGTGGTCGTCGCCGAACACCTTCGGCCGCACATCTCGGGTCAGCGCCTGCAGGGTCAGTTGCAGCAGGTTGGCGGTGCCGGGATCACCCAATAACGGACTTCCCGCGCCGCAGACGTTGAAGTAGCGCAGGCTGAGCCACGAAAGCCCTTGCGCGGCTGCGGCGTCCCGGATGAGCCACTCGCACACGAGCTTGGTGGTCCCGTACGGGTTGATCGGCAGGGTCGGGGTCGATTCCGTGACCAGGCCGGCCGGCGGTACGCCGTACACGGCGGCGCTGGAGGAGAACACCAGATTGCGGACGCCGGTGGCTCGCATCGCCTCCAGCAGGCTGGCGGTTCCGCGCACGTTCTGGTCGTAGTAGTACAGCGGCAGGTCCACGGATTCACCGACGGCCTTCTTGGCGGCGAGGTGGATCACGCCGGTCACGTCGTACCGGGTCATCACGGCCGCGAGGGTGGCGGTGTCGAGGACCGAGCAGGTCTCCAGCGGGACGCCGGCGGGCAGCCGGGTAGGGGAGCCGGTGCTCAGGTCGTCGACTACCACTACCCGTCGGCCGGCCCGGGTCATCGCTTGCACGACGTGAGCGCCGATGTACCCAGCGCCACCGGTGACGAGCCAAGTCGAGGTCATGGTCTCCAGCCTGATTCCCCGGCGTCCCGGGCAGAACGTGCACGCGGGGGAGGCGGAAGCAGGCGTTCCGGGGTGGGCGGAGTACTGCAGATGGATGAGACGCGTCTCCACCAGCGGCCCGATTCGCAAGCGGTCTGGACCGGACACCATGAACGATGCCGCGTTCTGCGCGGCAACCGTCCAAAACTCATGGGGGCCGAAGTGAAGTCCATCCGTCCATCCGTACGACGCGGCGCCTGGGCCGCCGCAGTGGCCCTGGTAGGCGTCGGCCTGCTGGCGCCCGCACCAAGCGCTGTCGCCGCGGTGACGCCGCGGATCGACCTGAAGGTACTGGTCGTCAACGACGGCAGCGCCCCGGTCGAGGCGATCGCGAGCGAGCTCGCGGCCGAGGGTGTGCCGTTCACCAAGGTCGACCTCGGCGCTGCCGGGCGGCCCACGCTGACCACCGCGTTCCTGTCCGACAAGGTCGGCAGCACCCCGCGAGCGAAGTACCAGGCCGTCGTGGTGCCGAACGAGGCGCCCGCGGGTCTGAGCGCGGCCGAGCTGACCGCTCTGCAGACCTTCGAGCGCTCCTTCGCCATTCGTCAGGTGGACGCCTCGACCTGGGCGAACCCAGCCGTCGGTCTGAACTACGCCGCCGACCCGGGCTACATCGGCTCCCTGGACGGGATCACCGCGACCGCCACCGCCGAGGGCAAGGCGGCCGACCTGCGCTACCTGGACGGGCCGGTGCCCTTCGAGGACGCGGATCCCAGCGTCTCGGAGAGCTACGGCTACCTGGCCACCCCACTGGCCGGCGCTAACTTCAAGACGCTGGTCGGCGCACCGATCCCCGGTACTTCGCAGACCGGTTCCCTGGTCGGGGTGTACACCAAGGACGGGCGTGAGGAGCTCGTCCTCACCTTCGTCTACAACGAGTTCCAGGAGCAGTTCCAGTTCCTTGCCCACGGCATCATCAGCTGGATGACCCGGGGGATCCACCTGGGCTACGAGCGCAACTACTTCTCCGCGCACATCGACGACGTCTTCCTCGAGGACCTGCGCTGGGACAAGACGGCGAACTGCACGCCCGGCGACCTCTGCCCGGCGGGGACACCGCTCAACGCGCCGATCCTGATGAACAACGCCGATGTGGACTACCTGAAGGCCTGGCAGACCCGGACCGGGATGCCGCTGGACATGACCTACAACGGCGAGGGGACGGCGACCGCGACCGCCCTGACGGCGAAGCTGAAGGCCGACAGGGCCTCGTTCCGCTGGCTGAACCACACCTGGTCGCACCCGTACATGGGCTGCGTGCAGGACTTCACCGTGGTGCCGTGGAAGTGTGCCACCAACGGCACCGGCGCGATCCAGTACATGCCTAAGGCAACTATCTCGACGGAGATCAAGCAGAACACCGACTGGGCCACCACCAACGGTGTCAAGCTGGACAAGACCGAGCTCGTCACCGGTGAGCACTCGGGCCTGAAGACGCTGCCGCAGATGGCGGTGGACAACCCGAACCTCGGGCCGGCGCTGAACGACCGTGGCGTCAAGTACATCGCCTCGGACGCGTCCCGGGAGAAGGACCAGCGCTCCATCGGTGGCGCCCTGACCGTGCCGCGCTACCCGATGAACATCTTCTACAACGTGGCCACCGAGGCCGAGGAGATGGACGAGTACAACTGGATCTACACCAGCCGCGCGAACGGCGGCAGCGGGATCTGTGAGGACAACCCCGGGACCACCACCTGCATCACGCCGCAGAGCACGGTGACCGGCTTCCAAAACTACATCGTCCCGCTCGAGGTCCGGATCGCGCTGCGGCATGTGCTCGGCAACGATCCGCGGCCGCACTACGCGCACCAGTCGAACATCACCGAGGACAGGATCCTGTACCCCGTGCTGGACGGCGTACTGGGTCGCTTCACCGCCACCTACGCCGCGAACAGCCCGCTGCTGCACCCGACCATGAAGGAGTCGGCAACGCTGTTGCAACAGGCAACGACCTGGAAGAACCAGCAGCAGAACGTGACCGCGTACGTCGTCGGCACCACGGTCACGGTCCAGAACAACTCCAGCAACAACATCCCGATCCCGATCACGGTGCCGGACACCACGAAGATTCCCTGTGGTCTGCTGAACCTCTTCACCTGCCCGTTCGGTACGGCGTACGCGGGTGAGCGGTCGGACTACGTGTCGCTGGGCTGGCTGGGTTCGCAGAAGATGACCCTGCCGTCCGGGAAGGGCTACCCGCCGGCAGCTCCGGCGGCGGCCCAGACGACCACGGTGGCGCCGCTCGCGGCACAGCCGCAGCAGGTTGAGCCCGGCCTCCAGCAGCCGGCGAAGATCGGACCGCTCAAGACCGGCGAAGTGCGCGGGGCATGGACGTCGCGCTGATCAACGAAGGTACCTATCCCTACGTCAAAGGCGGTGTCAGCCAGTGGTGCGACAAGCTGATCCGTGGGCTACCTGAACATCGGTTTCGGCTCCTCACGCTGGTGGCGAACGGAACCGAGAAGCAGACTTGGGAGTTGCCCGACAACGCCGCGGAGGTGCGGCCGTTCCCCCTCTGGGGTCCGGCCGCCACCCCCCGGCGGGGACGGCAGCATGCTCTGATCGCCAATGCGGCCAGGGCGGTGCTGGCCGGTTCGGTGCTGTCCCAGCCGGTGACGTTCGAATGGGGCCTGCGGGAGCTGGCCCGGGCCGCGCAGGGCCGGGACTTCGCCCGGTCCCTGCGGGCCTGCGACCTGGCCGGCGACCTGCTGGACGTCTGGCCGGGGGACGAGCCGCTGACCGTGTACGAGGCGATCGTGGCGGCCGAGTTGGTGGAGCGATCCTTGCTGCCGCTGAAGGTCGACCTCGGTCCCGGGCTGGGCCTCACCCACGCGGTGGCGAACGGCCTGCCCACGCTGGTGGGACTGGCCGAGAAGTGGCGCCGCGGTACGCCGCTGGTGATGTCGGAGCACGGCGTCTACCTGCGGGAGCGGTACCTGGCCTTCCGGGAACTGCACTACCCGTCCGGGGTGAAGACGATCGTGCTCGGCTTCCTCCGGCAGTTGGCGGAACTCGGGTACCGCTCGGCGGACTTCGTCGTACCGGTGGCCAAGTTCAACGCACGGTGGGAACACCGGCTGGGTGCGGACGCAGCGTCGGTGGTGCCGATCTACAACGGCGTCGAGCCGGCGCTGTACACCGCGATCGAGGACGAGCCCGAGGTGCCGACGATCAGCTGGGTCGGCCGGGTGGATCCGCTGAAGGACCTGGAGACGCTGATCTCTGCCTTCGCACTGGTGCGGGAGACGTTGCCGGAGGCGAAGTTGCGGCTGTTCGGGCCGACCCCGGACACCAACGTGGACTACGAGAAGCGCTGCCTGGCGCTGGGGGAACGACTGGGGGTGCTGGACGGTATGACACTGGAGGGCCCGGTGCCGTCGTCCCGGATCGCCTTCGAGGCAGGGCATCTGGTGGCGCTGTCGAGCATCTCCGAGGGGATGCCGTACACGGTGATCGAGGCGATGATGTGCGGCCGCGCCACGGTCTCAACAGATGTCGGCGGTACTGCGGAAGCCGTGGCTGAGGCCGGCGCGGTCGTGCCGCCGCGCGATCCCGAGGCTTTCGCGAAGGCCTGCCTGCTGTACCTGCAGGACTCGGAGCTGCGGCACCGCATCGGACGCGCTGCTCGTGAACGGTCGCTGGCCAACTTCACCTTGGACCGGTCGATCGACACGTACCGGATGCTGTACGCGGCTGCTTCGAACGAAGAGCTGGACATCTCCGCATGAGCGCCGACTGCGTATTGCTGCCGGGGATCCGTCACCAACAGGCATCAGAGTTGGTGGAGCGGGCGGGTGTTGCTCCGCCAGTGGATGCCTACGAGGTCGCCGCGGCCCTGGAAGCCAACGGCATCAGCGACCGCACGGCCGTGGAACGCTATGGCCGTCCGGACGTCTTCGTACTCGGCGCCGAGTTGTTGCCCGGGCTGCGGATGCAAGCCGTCAGGTATGCGGTGGCTCCGGTCGCCGCCCGGGTCAAGCTGGTCCCGACGCTGCAACGCGGACTCGTCTTCGTCCTGCCCGCGCTGTTGACCGGGTCGGCGATGGGCGGCCGCAGCGCTCCGCTGGAAGTCCTTCTCCTGCTCGCTTCGGTCGCCTATGGCTGGGCCGCCGGACAAGGCGTCGCGTACGCCGGTTATGCCCTGACCAGTGCGGGCTCCTTGCCCGAGGCCCGCCGATTGATGCGCGATCTGGCAGTCCTGGCACTGATTCCCGCGCTGGTCGGAGCAGGACTCATCGGCTGGCAGTTGCCGTCGGTCGGTTATGTCGCAGGGGTAGCAGTTGGTCAGATCGCCTATGTCCTGGCCTCGTCGATCGGCGTGGTCCTGCAACGGCCCGGCCTGATGCTGATAGTCCTACTGCCCGGTCTTTTGGTCGCCGCACCGGACCTGGCCTTCGGCTGGCTACCCCGCACAGTCGTCCTGGCGGGGATTGCCACAACAGTTCTCGGCACCGTCATCGCGGCCCTCTGGCTCTGCCGCAGCGGACGGACGGCGAGCCGTCCCGTCAAGCGCACCGTGCTGGCAGACAGCCGCCTGTACGCCGGTTACGGCCTCTGCCTGGCCCTCCTACTGACACTGGGCCTCCTCGACGGCCTGGTCGACAGTACTGCGGGCCTCGGCCTGACCCTGACTCCGCTGGTCGGTGGCGTCCTGATGGCCGAGTGGCAGCTCGAGGTCTATCGCGGACGGTCCGGCCTGGCCCTGCAAACCACCAACTCGGCAGCCGCGTTCGCCCAGACCATCCGGGGCGCGATCCTGCGTTGTGTCGGCGGCTATCTCGGGGTGGTGGTGACACTCACGGTG
>NZ_DASRXP010000372.1:0-2792 GCF_035687465.1 Kribbella sp. | reverse complement strand
CGCTCGACTGCATGGCCGCACTCTGGGCACGGTGCATGCCGAGGACCTTCCGACCGATCCACAAGCCTTCGATGCGTTACTGGCCTCGCTGAACGAGTTGCCGGCCCCCGCCGTGATCGTCCCAACCAAGGCGCATCTCGGCCACTGGGATCAGGTCGGGTCCAAGTACGACTTACTCCGGCGGGCACGGGCCGAGGTCATCGTCGCCGACGTCACCTGATCGAGCGAGCCCGGATCCCCTCCCCCCAGGCGCTGCTCCTCACCGCCTGCTCGGGCCGGGCTCGTCTCACAGAGTCCTCGTCCGCGAGACCCCCGACGATCTCCTGCGCGCCTCGCGGGCGAGGACTCTTTCTCAAGCCGGTGGGCGAACGTGCTGATTCAGCGAGCGCGTTCGTCCGCCGTTCCACACCCGGGGCGTAGGGCGCGGGGCTGGAGCACCTCGCCATCCCTCGCCGCTGGCAGAACGCGCGACTGAAAGGAACCCCGCTCGTGACCAACACCGACCTCGAGCCCTCCACCGAGCTTGTCGCCACCATCCACGACCACTACACCAACCGGCACGACGAGGCCCAACGACTCTCGTCGACTCTGAAGGGCCAGCTCGAGCAGGTGCGAGTAAAGGAGCTGCTCACGCGCTATCTACCGACGCCGCCCGCCCGAATCGCGGATGTTGGCGGCGGACCCGGCGTACATGCATCCTGGCTGGCGGAACGCGGGTATGACGTCGAGCTGCTCGACCCAGTTGAACATCACGTCGACCACGCACGCCAGGCTGGACTGCCGGCCATCACCGGCGACGCCCGCCGACTCCCGTGGCCGAACGAGTCCAAGGACGCGGTACTGATGGCCGGGCCGATGTATCACTTGACCGAGGCAGCCGATCGCCGTCTGGCCATCCGTGAAGCAGTGCGTGTACTCCGACCGGGCGGGACGCTCGCCGTTATCGCGATCAACCGTGCGGCCAACCTCATCGGCTCCACATTGGCCAATCGCCTCCAGGAGCGCCTGTCAGTTGTCGAGGAGATCCTTACCGACGGCTACAGCCCCGACAACGAGCGCATGGCGCATACCTGCTACCACACAGTGGCTCAGCTCCGCTCCGAGCTGTCCCGCTTCGTCTCGCAGGTGCAAATCCACGGCCTCACCGGTCCTGGTGGATGGCTGACCGTGCTGATCGACGCTCACTACAGCAGCCAGCCTCTGCCGCCGTCGCTCGTCGATCCGGATCCGTTGGAGACCGCGCTCAAATCCGCCAGGCTGGCCGACGGTCAGCCCGATCTGGTGCACACAAGCTCCCTATTGTTCGCGGTAGGCAAGCGTGTCTGATTTCCTTGCGTGGGTCGCGAGGCCGCGAGGCGTCGCGCCGATCGGCTACGGCGCCTCGCGGTCCAGTACGTCGAACATGGCTGGCCAATCGCTCGTCTAGCAATCCAGCACGGCGGACGCTGCGCCTGCGGTCTTCTCGACTGCGTCGAGCCGCATCTGGTCCTCGCACCATCTCCGGTGATCACAACGGCCGCCGCCGCAGATGATGCCTTCTCCAGCGGTAGATGGGCGATCGGGTTGCTGACCCAGTGCTTCGACGTACTGGAACTGCCCGCACGCTTCGGCGCGCCCCTGCACCACCAGTTGAAGACGGAATGCCCTACCGCGCTCGCGCCTGGGACTCGACAGTGGCATTTCTTCGTAACGCCCGGATCAGTCTCCCGCAGACTCATCGAAGCTGCCGGAGGCCAGGTGCACAGCGGTTCGTCGGACTGGGTCCTTGCCCCCGGCACCTACACCGAACCCACCGGCCGGATTCGATGGCTGACTCAGCCATACCTAACCCACTGGCGGCCATACCAGCGACGCGACGCAATCGACATAGTGTTCAACACAGGCGACTGGTCCGCCGTCGACGCACCCTCACCCCGTCTGCCCGAGCTAGTCAACGACGCACTGAAGTAGTCGTTGTGCCTGAACGGCTCATCAAGCCTCCGAGTCCACTGCGCTCAATTCAGTAGCCGCGGTCTGGAGGATGTTCGTCCAGCGTTGCGAACCATTCGATGACCTCGCTGGCCCGGTAGCGGATGTGCCGGCCAACCCGTTTGCCGGGAGGTCCGTAGCCCATCGTTCGCCAGCGGTACAGCGTCCGCTTGGGCACGTTGAGGTATGCCGCAACCTGGTCCACGTCCCACAGAGGATCCGAATCAAGCGCCGTCGTCATCCGGCCCTCCACGTCGACTCACTTGCGGCACATCATCATGACCGCGTCGGGCGGGCGAAGCCTTCTTGCCAGACGACTCGGCTCGACGCTCGTTTTCCGTCTTGAGGACCCGCCGCACGTCGCGGATGCTCCAGCCGACGATCTCGGCCGCAGCCTCGGGCGATCCGCACACACGGGCGAGTTCGGCCGTCTCCGACGCAGATACCACCTCGGCCTTGGCCACTCGCTCATCGTGACGCTCGGCTGCGACTTGCTTCGCGATGATCGCGCGTTCCAACGCCCAATGAGCTCTGATTGCCTGCGCGGTCGCAGCCTCGATTCGTGCCTGCCGCTGCCGCGCCCGGCGCAGAGCTGCAACCCTCTCGCTCGCGGTCATTTCACACCTCCAACAAAGTGGCAATCACAGCCCGGGTCCTTCGACAATCGCGGACTCCAGCAGCCCGAGGCTGCTCGGCGACTGCGACTGCCTCACAGCTTGGCCCGCGGGTTCCCGTTCCGCCTTCACGTGTCGGCTGGTCGACTCGATGAGTTCCCGCGCGACACTGACCACACGGGCTCCAGTGGTCTGAATCACCTTCTCGGG
>NZ_DASRXP010000371.1:0-10584 GCF_035687465.1 Kribbella sp. | reverse complement strand
GGTCTCGGGCGCCGACAACACCGTGCTGTACGGGCGGGCCGCCGTGGTCGCCGACTGCTCGAAGCTCCCGCTCAACGCGGGCACCAAGTTGTTCTGCCCGACAGAGCCGCTCGGGCAGCGCCTCGGCGTGGACCAGTACGCGCACAACCGCTACGGCGACAAGAACTGGCCGGGCGCCCTGCCGCCGGGGACCACCAAGGAGCAACTCGCCAAGGAGTTCAGCTGGGTGGTGATCACGCACCAGCCACTCGATGTCGCCTGGGCAGCGATCCAGGACTTCCTCAAGGGATTCGCTCCCACCCGGACCACCTCGCCGGACGACGTGCCGCTCGACAGGTGGCAGTTCCAGCTGACCTATCCGGGGCTGAGCAACCCGGACATCGGCAAGGCTGCGCAGGAGTGGGGTGGGACCGCGCCGTACGTCAACCATGACCCGGCCGCGATCCTTCGGGCCTACCAGTTGAACGGCGGTTACACCCCCGGCCTCGCCTTGGGGATCGCCGCCTTGATCGGCCTCGCCGCAGCTGCCGGAGTCGGTCAGGCCAAGCGATCCGGGCTCCGAGCAGCCGCGCTTCTGCCGGCGGCCTCCGGGATCATCCTGCTGCTGGGCTCTGCCGCCTTCGAATTCTCCTGGCGCTACCAGTTGCCAGGCTTGGTGTTCTTCCCTCTGGCTGGAGCCATCGGGCTGACGGCCATCCTCGGGCGGGATCAGGGCAGGGCGGCTCTGCAGCCCTATCCGGACGCGGTGGACTCGCGGGCCTTGGACGACTTCCGTGAGCGGCACGGCGAACCTGCCTTCGCGCCGCTGGTCGTGGTGATTGCCGCCTACAACGAAGCCGGGGGGATCGGCTCGGTGCTGGAGAACATGCCGAAGACCTGCGCGGGCCTACCGGTCGACGTGCTGGTCGTTGTGGACGGTGCCGAGGACAACACTGCCTCGATTGCCGCAACTGCCGGTGCATATGTGTGTAGTGCGGCAACCAATCGGGGGCAGGGTGCCGCGCTCCGGCTGGGGTATCAGCTGGCGGCGAGCGGCGGAGCGCAGTACGTGGTGACAACTGATGCGGACGGGCAGTACGACAACTCCGAGCTCGACGTATTGATGCGGCCGATCCTGGACGGGAGGGCCGACTTCGTCACGGGGTCACGCCGGCTCGGCCAGGAGGACGCGGACAGCCGGTTGCGCTGGCTCGGGGTGCGGGTTTTCGCTGTGCTGGCGTCGATCCTGGCCTGGCGACGGTTGACGGACACGTCGTTCGGGTTCCGCGCGATGCGGGCCGGGCTGGCGAGCACGGTGACGCTGCGTGAGCCGCAGTACCAGTCGTCGGAGTTGCTGCTCGGCGTACTGGCGAGCGGGGCGCGGGTGGTGGAGTTGCCGATGACGATGCGGCGACGCGGTGACGGGACCAGCAAGAAGGGCCCGGGCCTCGTGTACGGCGCGAACTATGCGCGGGTGATGACCACTACCTGGTGGCGGGAGTATGTGCTTCGGGGTCGACTGGTGCTGCGAACACGTACCGGTCGAACACCACGAACTTCAGGATGAACGTCACTCCGTTGGAGGCCAGGTAGGCGGTCCCGGCCAGCAGTGTCTGCCAGGAGTGCGCGCCGGTCACGTCCTGGATCCAGGCATCGGCCAGGGTTGTCAGCACTGCGACCACCACCGCCGACGCGGCCGTGATCAGGACGTAGGGCAGCAGTTCGCGGGTCGGGTGGGCGCGGCCCTTCCGCCCCCACGCCCAGCGCCGGTTCAGCAGGTAGTTCGGCACCGAGCCCGCGGCGAAGGCGAGGATGCTCGACGGCATGGCCGGAAGGCCGACCCCGTAGCAGAGCAGAAAGGCCAGCTGGCTGATCGCGGTAGCGACAATCGATGACGCTGAGTAACGGAGCAAGACCTGCACCCCGCCATTGTGCCTTGGCTGACATCACGGACCGGAACAGCCACTGGTTCACCGGATTCATAGCTGATTCCCAGGTTCTCCACAGACGGTTTCGCGGCTGGGTGGGTAAACAGGACAGGACAAAGGTTCTGCTCCCTCGCGGAAGGTGGTCGGCTCGTGCGCGTTCTGGTCCTGGGTGGTGACGGTTACCTGGGGTGGCCGACAGCACTGCATCTGTCCGACAACGGTCATCAGACGGCGGTGCTCGACAACTTCGCCCGGCGCGGCTACGACCAGGAGCTGGGAGTCCAGAGCCTGGTGCCGATCGAGGACCTGAGCACCCGGGTAGCGGCCTGGCAAGAGGTGTCCGGTCGTGAGATCCCGGCGTACGTCGGTGACCTGCTCGACCCGGACTTCGTCTACCAGGTACTCCGGGACTTCCGTCCGCAGGCGATCGTGCATTTCGCCGAGCAGCGGGCCGCGCCGTACTCGATGATCGATCGGAAGCACGCCGTCTACACCCAGCAGAACAACGTGATCGGCACGCTGAACCTGATGTACGCGATCGCCGAGATCGACCCGGACATCCACCTGGTCAAGCTGGGCACGATGGGCGAGTACGGCACGCCGAACATCGACATCGAGGAGGGCTGGCTGGAGATCGAGCACAACGGCCGCAAGGACCGGATGCTCTATCCGAAGAAGCCCGGCTCGTTCTACCACCTGAGCAAGGTGCACGACTCGCACAACCTGGAGTTCGGCTGCCGCGTCTGGGGACTGCGGGTCACCGATCTCAACCAGGGCGTCGTCTACGGCCAGGAGACCCCGCAGACCGTGCGGGATCCGCGGCTGGCCACCCGGTTCGACTACGACGCCGTGTTCGGCACTGTGCTCAACAGGTTCGTCATCCAGGCGGTGCTCGGTGAGCCGCTCACCGTCTACGGCACCGGCGGCCAGACCCGTGGCCTGCTGGACATCCGGGACACCGTCGAGTGCATCAGGCTCGCAGTGGAGAACCCGGCCGATGCCGGCGAGTTCCGCGTCTTCAACCAGATGACGGAGAGCTACTCGGTGGCCGAGATCGCCGCCAAGGTGGCGGAGTGTTTCGCCGGCCCGGTCCAGGTCGAGAACGTCGAGAACCCGCGGGTCGAGCAGGCCGAGCACTACTACAACGTGAAGCACACCGGCCTGGTCGGCCTCGGACTGCAGCCGCACCTGTTGTCGGACACGCTGATCGACTCGATGTTCGACATCGTTGCCGCGAACAAGGACCGGGTGAACGCGTCCGCGCTGCTGCCGAACGTCAGCTGGACCGGCGATCTGAAGAAGGAGAGCGCCTGACCGATCCTCGGGTGGCAACGATCACAGCTCACCGGGTGGCGGCGACCAGCAGAGTCGGCAGTACTGCGAGGAAGCGGTCCCGCCGACCGCGGTCCGCCTGCTCTGCGAGCCACTGGGCGGCGTCGTCCCCGGTGATCAGCGCCTTCTCCACGGCAGCAGCCGCGGCAACCTCGAGTTGCATCGCCAGCAGCCCGTGATCCGTGATCACCTCGGTGTGGACGACGACCTCCGCGGCCCGGAATCCCGTGTCGAGCAGCCAGTCGCGCAGACTCCGGGCCGCGCGCGGGGCGATCGACCGGGACTCGAGCCCGAGCAACACCACGTCGCTCATGTCCTGGTCGTCGCTGTCGAGTAGCAGGAATCCGTAGTCCTGCCCGGTCAGCACGATCCGCCCACCCGGCCGGAGTACCCGGTGGGCCTCGGCCAGGGTCGGTAGCGGATCCGCGAGCAGGTGGAACAACCGGGCGGCGCGATACCCGTCCACCGACTCGTCCTCGAGGGGCAGGTCGTCTGATGGAGCCACGTGGAACACGGCGTCCGGCGTACGGGATCTCGCGGTCGCGACGGCGCCTTCGTCGGCGTCGATACCGATGGTCTTGATCTGGGCCCGGGCCAGTTCGGCCACGGCGTGCCCAGCGCCGCAGGCCACGTCGACACAGGTGTCACCGGGGACCAGTTCGAGCAGCCGGTAGGACTCGGCCCGCAACGCTGCCGCGTCCTCGGTCTGCTCGATCCGATCCAGGAAAGTCAGCTCAGCCATGCTTCTACGGTCCAACTTCAGGTGCACCTGAAGTCAAGCTGTCACACCTTTCGGTCGGCCTACGTCAGACTTGCAGCGGGACGGACCCGCCGGAGTACGGACAGGATGGAGTCAGCTGGTGAAGTTCGCGAAGACGATCGTGTATGTCGAGGACGCCGAGGCGTCGCTGAAGTTCTTCGAGCAGGCCTTCGGGTTCAAGGCGACGTACTACGGGAACGGCTACGGCGAGGTCGAGACGGGCGGTGACAGCAAGATCTCGTTCGCCGACTACGCCGTGGGACAGAGTCACCTCTCGGAGGTCGGCGCCCCTGGCCGGGTCGGGATCGAGCTCTCCCTGGTCAGTGAAACGGTGGAGGAGGACTTCAAGCGCGCGGTCGCGGCCGGCGCGGAAGCCCTCAAGGAACCGGAGCAGACGCCGTGGGGACAGGTCTCGTCCTACCTCCGGCTCCCGGACGGCATCGTCGTCGACCTGGCCTCGCCGCCCGGCAACTGAAATCCGCATCACCCGGGCGGCGGTCACTCGGGCCGCCGCCAACGGGGATCAGTCCATCGAGACCTTGTCGAACATGGTGGTGGTGAAGCGGACATCGACGCCCACCTCGTCGCCGACCGCCGGGGGAGCCACCGACGACGGCAGGAACAGCATGCTCGCCTGCATGTGCGGAGGCTCAGCGAACCAGCGCTGCTTGCCCTCTATCGTGAACGGCGACAGCGCCATCCCGGCGGCGTCCAGGCTGCCCTTGGCCACGGCGATCGCGCGCTGCCGCACGGAGGCCGCCGCGGTCGGTGCCTCCAGACCGACACCGTGTGCCGTGCCGCCCGACACCACGAGGATGTGGCCGTCACCGGAGACCCTGCGCTGGCGGTATCCCACCCGCTCGCCCCGGCGTACGGAATGGACGTCGAGGACGGTGGCCCGGACGGTGAGTGCGCCCCGGTCGCCCAGCCAGAGGCCGGTACCCATCCGGAGCCGGACGTTGTCGCCGATGTCGGCCAGCTTCTGCGCCGGGACGTGCGAGACCCAGAGGGGACCGGGCCGGACCGCGCGGGCCGCCTTGGCGAGCTCCTGCGCCTCGCGGATGTTGGCCGACGTACCGCCGGCGCCCATCGGGAAATGCAGCGACCAGCCCTCGAACTTGATCCGGTCCAGCGCGTTCAGCAGCATCGTGTGCCGCAACTCGCGGGCGCCGATGCCGTGCCGGCGCATCGACGTCATCACCTCGATCAGGACCCGGCTGCCGGCCGGGATCGAGACCAGGTCGGCCAGCCGGCTGACCGTGTGGATCACGTTCTTGCCCTGCGGAACCTCCAGGAACTGCCGCCACGGCGACAGCACGACGACGTCGTCCTTGAAGTCGGGCGGGACCTCGAAGTAGGTGCCGACTGCGACGGTCCGGGCACCGAGCGCACGGGACTCGGCCAGCAACCGGGGGTTGCCGATGCCGTACCCGTTGCCCTTCGCGACCGGAATGATGTCGGGGTTCCACGTGGAACGGAGGTGGTCGCGCCAACGGTCCGAGTCGATGTGCAGGGTCAGGGGCATGTCAGGTTCATCGCCGTCTCATGTAGAGGTCGAATGCGGTGTAGAGCGCCTTGTTCAACGGCAGATCCCACTCACCGACGTACTCGACGGCTTCGCCGCCGGTGCCGACCTTGAACTGGATCAACCCGACGTGCGGGTCGTTCGGGTCCAAGGTGTCGGTGATGCCCCGTAGGTCGTACACGGAAGCGCCCGCTGCGAGCGCATCCGACATCATCCGCCACTGGATCGCATTGGATCCACGCACATCTCGCTTGGCGGTCGAGCTGGCTCCGTAGGAGTACCAGGAATGACCGCCGACCCGGACCCAGATCGTCGAAGCGACCAGATCACCCTCGTGGTACGCGTTGTAGAGCCGGAAGTCGCAGCAGTCGGCCGGCTGGTTCGCCATCGCCGCCTGCATCTTGGTGAAGTACGGCAGTTGCCGCGGGGTGAAGTGA
The DNA here is from genome assembly GCF_035687465.1 of Kribbella sp. Taxonomy (NCBI): domain Bacteria; kingdom Bacillati; phylum Actinomycetota; class Actinomycetes; order Propionibacteriales; family Kribbellaceae; genus Kribbella; species Kribbella sp. The sequence goes on along the minus strand of NZ_DASRXP010000371.1, from coordinate 4,623 downwards.
TCCCGCTCGGCCGTCTCGACGTACAGCGCGTGGAAGGCCTTCAGGTCCTCCGGCGTGCCGAGGGTGACCTCGACGCCGAGCTTGTCCGCCTTCTTGATGTTGCGGCGCCAGAGCTGGTTCATGCCCTTGAGCAGGTCGTCCTCGCTCCTGCCGGCCAGCGGCACCTGGAACACGTACTGCGGCTGGCCCGCGGCGAAGCCCTCGCCTGTCCGCGGGGCCTTCCAGCCGAGCGCACGGAGTTGCGCGGTCACGGTCGCGCCCGACGGCTCGATCACGTCGGGCCGGACGTCACCGAGCTTGGGCTGCTGCCCACCGGCGATCGCGTCCTTGATCGTCTTCGCGCTCCACCGCCGGGTCGCCACCGGCGGTCCCATCCGCAGACCGAAGGCGCCCTGCTCCTGGGTGTGTGCCGCCAGCGGCCGCAGGTACCGGCCGAGGTCGACCGCGTCCCAGTCGATCACCGGACCCTCGGGAAGATAGGCCAGATAGCGCTTCACCTTCGGCATCTGCCGGTAAAGCACCAGCGCCGCCCCGACCAGCTCACCCGGAGCGGCGGGGTCGTACCAACCCAGTGACTCGGCCTTCCACTCGCTCTTCACCGCCGCCCATCCAGGGGTCTGCAAGAAGCTCGCCGACGGCTGGGCCGCGATGTAGGCGGCGTGCTCGTCGGCGGAGATGGTCCTGATGCTCAAGTCACTCACGGTCCGTCAGGTTACCGGCCCGCGGCCTCAGACCGTAGCCGAGCCGGTAACCTGACCCGCTGCTGCTCAGGTGATCTTGATCAGGCGCGACCCGTGGGCCGGTACGTTGCTCGCGGTCCAGCTGCCGTTGAAGCTGCCGAGGTCCGCCCGGGCCACCAGGTCACGGACGGCCTTGTTGCCACTGAGTCCCAGCGCACTCCAGTTGACAGTGATGTTGGTCGCGGACGAGCCGAGGTTGTAGACCGCCGCGTAGGTGACGCCACCGATGACCTTCTTCCAGACCTGCGAGTTGCCGCTGGTGATCCGGGTCGGCAGTACCGCGGCCTGGTCGATCGCGATCACCTCGGGGTTGGTGAGGATGGAGATGGCCGAGTTGTCCATGAAGTAGACGTCGCCGCCGACGTACAGGGGAGAGGACGCCATCGACCAGAACGTCATCACGGTCTGGCGTTCGACATCGTTGATGCCGTCCTGCAGCGCGGTGCCGGTGTTGTTGTTGATCGGCATCGCGTCCAGGTCCGGCAGATAGTTCGGGGTGACATGGCTGAGCCAGTTCGGCAGGTCGCTCCAGCGGTCGTCGACCGAGCTCGTCCAGGTGGACGTCGTAGCGCAGTAGCACTCGATGTCGGTATCGATCCGGACCCCGTTCGCGTACGGGCGGAGGCCGTCGGCGGCCGAGAGGTCGACCGGCCACGCGCTGGCGGTGAGCCAGATGGCCCGGCCGGACTGGTCGATCGCCTGCGAGAGGGCCTTGATATCGGGCACGTTGTCGACGGTCACGCCGTCGACCTTGAGGAAGTCGACGCCCCAGGAGGCGAACTTGTTGATGATCGAGTTGAAGTACGGCTGCGCGCACGGCTTGGTGTAGTCGACCTTCCAGTTGCCGCCCCACTTGTTGGTGGGGGTCAGCGGCAGCACCACGATGTCCCGGACGGTGCAACTGGTGCCGACGATGGGGGCGGACTTGTTGTACGCCTCTTGCTCGAGACCCGCGGCCATGTAGATGCCGGCCTTGAGCCCTTTGCTGTGGATGTAGTCGGCGATCCCGTTGATACCGCTGGGGAAGCGGGCCGGATCCGGGTTGGGGATGCCGTTGGCGTCGCTGTGGAACTCCCAGTTCATCGTGGCGTTCCAGCCGGCGTCGATGTTGATGTAGCTGTAGCCGGCCGACTTGAGCTTGGTCGCCACCGCGTCGGTGGCGTTCCTGATGTTGCCCTCGGTCAGCCAGGCTGTGCCGTAGTTGGGCCGGGTGGTCGACTCGGTGCTCCAACTGCTCCAGCCCATGAAGGGCTTGGAGAAGGTGGTCTTGGCCACGGCCGGATCCGGGGACATGGATGAAATGGTGAGCGGAACGGACGCCGCGAGCAATGGAACGAGCAGGGCGATCCGCAGAGCACGAGTGGAGATCATGGGCGGTCCCTCCATCGGGTCAGATGAAAGGACCGTACGACTATTTAATTAACCCTGGCAAGAAACAAGCCCGAAACATTCTGCCCTCCCGGTGGTTTCCCGAGTGGGGTTCGGGGCGGGGACACGGCAGACTCTGCTGGAACGTGAGGAGGAGCGGGATGACGACGACGGGGGATCGGCCGCTGCGCGCGGACGCGCAGCGCAATCGCGACCTGCTGCTGACGGCGGCGGTGCGGGCCTTCACCGAGTGCGGCGGCCTGGAGGCGTCGCTCGACGGGATCGCGAAGAAGGCCGGGGTGGGGATCGGCACGCTGTACCGGCACTTCCCGACCCGGGAGGCGCTGGTCGAGGCGGCCTACCGGAACGAACTGGCCGTCGTCTGCGACGCGGCGCCCGAACTACTCGCCACCCTGCCACCGGCCGAGGCGACGCGGGCGTGGATGGATCGCTTCATCGACTACATGACCAAGAAGCTCGGTATGGCCGACGCCCTGCGCTCGGTGATCGCCAGCGGCGCCGACCCGTACGCGCACAGCTTCGAGTTGCTGGTCGGCGCGATCAAGCCGCTGCTGGAGGCGAGCGCGGCCGCGGGCGAGCTCCGGTCCGACGTGAACCCGGCGGACGTGCTGGTCAGCCTGAGCGGAGTCGCCCTCGCCTCGGGCTCGAACCGCGACCAGGCCGCCCGGTTGCTGGACCTCCTGATGGACGGGCTCCGCTACCGCCCCTGACCCCCGGCGTCTACCGGCGGCGGGCGCGGAGGAGGTAGCGGTGGTCGTGAGCGACGAACGGACCCTCTGACCTGATCCGCTCATCCAGGGCCCGCAACGCCGGCCCGTACTTGTCCAGGTCGAAGCCCGGCACCTGCCAGGGGACCGCGCGCAGCTGGAAGACCAGCGCGCCGATGTCCCGGATCACGAACTCCGGCCACTCCTCGGCCGCCTCGAGGATCTCGAATCCCTGCTCGACCAGTGCCCGCTCAGCTCCCACGCAGTCGTAGGAGCCAGGCTGCTCAACCAGTGGAGCGTTCAGTGCCTCGTTGATCTCGACGTCGTTCCGGCTGCCCACCTGCTGAGTCACAAGCAGGCCACCTGGTCGCAGTACGCGGGCCAGCTCGGCGGGGTCGAAGCGCCCGTGGCGGTTCAGCACCAGATCGACCTCGGCGTCCTCCACTGGTAGCGCAGTCCCGAAGTCGTGCTCGCGTACTTCGACTCCGTACGGAGCGAGGCGGTCCCGCGCCAGCGGTACGTTCGGCGGGTAGCCCTCGGTGGCGATGGTTGCTTCAGGCAACGGGGCGAACGACGCGAGCAGTTCGCCGCCGCCGGTGTCGATGTCGAGCACCCGGGTCGCCTCCGCGAGAGCGGCGCGGGCCAGGTCGGGGTAGGACCAGGAGGGTTGGGCGTTGTGCGCCCGCCCTGCGAGCCAGCGGAAATCCCATCCAGTGAACGACGCGGCCACGGCTTCGTCGACGAGCTCGGCGTACGGGTCCATGGGTCCAACGTAGAGAGTGGCGCCAGCGAGTTTCTAGGCTGGGCCGATGAACTCGGTGGCATTGGTGACAGGGTCCACGTCGGGCATCGGCGAGGCGACGGCCCGGCGGCTCGCGGCGGACGGGATGACCGTGGTGGTCCACTCGCGCTCGAGCCGCGCCGCGGGACTCGCCCTGGCAGGCGAACTCGGCGGCACCTATCTGCAGGCCGACCTGGAACGGGAGGACGAGGCCGCCGGGCTGGTTCCCCAGGTGCTCGCCGACCACGGGCGACTCGACGTACTGGTGAACAACGCAGGGATCAGCTGGCCGGTTCCGCATGCCGAGCTGGATGGATTGACTGCCACGGACTGGCGGAAGTTGCTCGACGTGAACCTGATCGCCCCATGGCTCCTCTGTACTGCGGCCGTGCCGGCACTCAGACAGACGGGTGGATCCATCGTCAACGTGACGAGCCATGCTGGGGTCAGGCCGAAGGGAAGCTCGATCGCCTACGCCGCAAGCAAAGCCGCGCTGAACCACGTGACGAAGCTGCTCGCGGCCGCCCTCGGCCCCGAAGTACGGGTCAACGCGGTCGCACCCGGACTGGTAGACACCGCGATGACAGCGGACTGGACCGACGCGCAGGAACTATGGAGAACCGCGAGCCCGATGCGGCGAGCGGCACAACCTTCAGATGTCGCAGACCTGATCGCCGCAATCCTCGCCAACCCCTACCTGACCGGCGAGGTCATCCTCCTGGACGGCGGCCTCAACCTCCGCTGACTCTGCCTCAAGCGTCGGTGGGTGGTTCTACGGTTGGGCGATGCCGTCATCGTTGGGTCCGGACTTCAGGCGGCTGTGGACCGCATTCACCATCAGCGCCGCGGGGAGTGCGGTCGGGTCGGGAGCGTTGCCGCTGATCGCGGTGCTCGTGCTCGACGTCAGCACGTTCCAGGTGTCGATGCTGGCTGCGTTGTCGGCGGTCGCGGGGGCGGCGATCGCGCTGCCGTCGGGTTCCTTCATCGAGCAGCATCGCAAGCGGCC
>NZ_DASRXP010000370.1:0-6626 GCF_035687465.1 Kribbella sp. | reverse complement strand
CGCTGCCACCTCCTGCGGCGTTCCGCCCGGCCTTGCCAAGCGGCCGGCGAACAGCGCGGCATTCAGCGCGTCCAGGTAGGTCTCGCGCGCAAGACCGGCATCGATGGGCTCGAGCCGTTTGGCGGCCCTCATCAGCAGTTGCGGGGCATCGTTGCCCCGGTTTGCTGCAAATGCGAGCTGAGCACGCAGGAGCTCGACGCGAGCACGCTGGAGTTCGTCGAGCGGTGCGGCCTCGGCCATGCCCAGCAGCTGCCCCGCCGCCTCGAACGCGCCGGCCTGGACCTTCGCTTGAGCCGCTGCCAGGGTCCGTTCGCCCCGCTGCGCCAGGGCCGGTGTCAGCACCGCGGCGCGCTCGAAGAATGCGGCCGCCGCCGCCAGTCCACCCCGCGCCTGTGCACGGCCCGCCGAGCGTTCCAGCTCGTCTGCAACCTCCGCGTCCGCCCCCACCGCGGCGTGGGAGCGATGCCAGGCCCGCCGGTCAGGATCAGCCTCAGGATCGGTGGCCTCGGCCAACACGCGATGCGCCTCCCGCCGGTCACCAGCCGAGGCCGCCTGGTAGACCGCAGAGCGGACCAGGGGGTGGGCGAAATGAACCCGGGCGCCGAGCCCGATCAGTCCTGCGGCCTGAGCAGGCGCGGCGGCGTCGGCTGGGATCCCCTGCAACTCGCTGGCGCGCCACAACAAGGTCATGGAGCCGGTCGGATCGGCCGCAGCAGTCAGCAGCAAGCGCTGTGTCTCGAGTGGCAGCGACTCGAACTGCCGGTGAAAGCTGTCCTCGATCCGGCTGGTCAGGGGCCGCGAGTCGGGAAGCCAGAAGCCGCCGGCCAGCTGAGCAGGTCCCAGCCCGCGGGGCAGCTGCAGCAAGGCGAGCGGGTTGCCGCGGGTCTCCGCGACGATCCGGTCCCGCACCTCCGCGTCCAGCCGCCCGCCGACCGCCGACGCCAGCAGCGTTCCCGCGTCGGCACTACCGAGCCCGTTCACGGTCAGTCCGGGGAAGCCGGCCAGTTCATGGTCACCACCAGGCCCGCGTACGGCGATTATCAGCGCGATCGGCTCGGCCAGCAATCGCCGCGCGGCAAACACCAGACACTGCGCCGAGGCCCGGTCGAGCCACTGCGCGTCATCCACCACGCACGCCAGCGGCTGATCCTCCGCCGTCGCGGCCAGCAGGCTCAACACGGCCAGGCCGACCAGGAAACGATCCGGCACCGGCCCTTCCCGCAACCCGAACGCGACCGCCAACGCGTCACGCTGTGGCCTCGGCAGCTGTTCCATCCGGCGGCCGAGCATCGGCACGCACAACTGGTGCAGCGCGGAGTACGCGAGCTCCAGCTCCGACTCGACGCCCCACGTCCGGACCACCCGCAGGTCCGATGCCGACGCCCTGCTGACCGCATAATCCAGCACGACCGTCTTACCGATCCCGGGCTCGCCGCGCACGACCAGCACACCACTGTTGCCCGCCCGCGCCCGGTCGAGCACCCGATCCACTGCCCCGCGCTCGACCCGCCGGTCTAAAAGCCCCGTTCCGGGACCACCCCTGGAGACGCTCATAATCGATGTCCTGCCGCTCAACTGGCAAATCTCGCCGATATGAGCAGCGTAGGCCACCAAAACCCGTCGGACGGAACAGTCCGAGGCAGCTGTTGGCGAGGCAAGTGACGCCAGAATCAGCTCGGCGCGGCGCCTTCTGAGTAGCCGGCGGCCGCCAGCAAGCGGCGCAGCCCGACCACCGCCTCGATCTCCGTGTCCTTGTGTGCGGGAAGGTCGAAGAACCCGGTCTCAGAGCCGACCGTGACCTCGACCTTGCCGTCGTGGCGGCGCGTCACGGTGCCCACGGCCTCCAGCAACGACACCACATCGTGCCACTCGATGTTGTGGCTCACGGGGTGCTGGAAAATCCGGCGAAGGGTCTCGCGATGGTGGCTGGTGAGGTGCTCAGGTCTTGGGCTCGACGTCATTGCAGCTCCTCAACGGTCAGTCGCCAGCGTACGCCGGTACTTCGATCAGGTGGTTCAGGGTTCGACATCAGTCGAGCGGGCGGAGCTCGTCGGCGTACGAGACGGAGACGCGCCGGAGGAGATGTCGTGGTCGTGCCAGCCGGTGTCGTTGGCCGGGGTCCTGCAGAGCAGCCAGATGTCGATATTGCTGTCGCGGTGCAGGGAGGCGAAGACGCGTTCGTCGTCGTTGTAGGCGACCTTGTCCTCCCACAGGTGCGGCTGGGCGGCGATCGAGGCCGCGAGCTCGGCCAGTGGTGATTGCGCCCTGTCGGAGTCGGCACCGGTTCGGGCCCGGCGCGGGTCGCGTCGTGAGCCGGAGAGTCCATCTCAGTTCCCCAGCCTTGGCGCTTGGACACCTCGACTGTCTCGACCACACGCGGGCTGCGAATCCGGGAAAACAACTGATCCGGCGCGCATGGTCTGCAGGTCGGCATCGGCCATGCTCGGGAGCGCTGGGCATCGAACCCGACGAGATCGACGTGGCCACTCCATGGCCCTCGCCCGCTCAGTAGTGGTAGGCATTCCTGGCCTCTTCAGATGAGGTCGCAGCGCGTCTAGTGTCGGTGTCATTGCTCGGGGGAGCGACCTGAGGCCGTAGTCGGGCCGAGGTCGAGGGCATAGGGAGGATCCTCATGAAACCGCAGTTCAGGCGCGCCCTGGTGGGCGTCGCATCGATCGCCCTGCTCGGCGCCGCATCGGCGCAGAGCACTGCTGCAGTCCGTTTCAACGACCAACCCAGTCCGCGCGAGAAGCAGTTGATGCAGGCCGGCGTACAACTCGCGCCCAAGAGCACGAAAGCTCCGACGTCCGCCGTCAACGGCAAGACGTACGCCGCTCCGAACCCGATGCTTGCCAACACACCCGACGCGACCACGGTCGACTGGGCGTACTGGCACAGCCGGCTCGCGGCGAAGGGCAAGCTCCGTGCCGCGGAGATCACTGCTCAGCAAAAGGCAGCCGCCGACAACAAAGCCGCGGCACGCGCGCTGCCGTCCCCGCTGCTGCACGACGAACTCGAGCCTGCCACTCTCGGCGGTACCAACGACTCACTCGCCGCGGCCGAGAGGATCAACGGCTTCGGTACTGCGAACAAGGAGAACCCGCGGCTGCGGATCCTCGGCACCCTGCCGGATCTGACACCGAGCGCGGTCGTGATCCCGGTCGGCACCGAGGACAACGGGTCGTTGCCGCTGGCAACCGACACCGGTATCGGGACGGGCAGCCGGCAGGCCGTAGAGACCACTGGCACGCTTGGCGACGGCCGGCACGGGCCGGCACCCGCGGGCGACGGGTCCAACGATTTCGACGTCTACAAGCTCAACAGCCGCGCCGGCGACTCGATCGTGGGCAGCACCGACGGCACCAGCACGGACACCGTCGCAGCCGTGTACAACTCCGCCGGCGTACTGGTCGCCTTCAACGACGACATCTCGTTCCCGGGCAACGTCGCGAGCCGGGTCGGGTACGACGTACCGGCCGACGGGACCTACTACGTGCTGATCGGCGGCTTCGCGCTCGACCCCTTGCCGGCCGACCCGAACGACTCCGGCAGTGGTGCAGGTGGCGCGCAGACCGGTCCCTACGAGGTCGCGATCAACTCGTCGATCGTCGACAAGGACTACTACGCGTTCAAGCTGCGCAAGGGCGACGTCCTCGGCGGCAGCGTGACCGGTGCGGCCACCCGACTGCGGGTCTGGCGCCCCGACGGCGTCCAGGCGCACGGCTCGGAGCAGGACGCGTCCTCGCTGTACCCGGTGACCTCGCCGCTGCCCGCAGGCGGCAACGCGGTCGTCGCGTACGTCGCAGAGGAGCCCGGCTGGTACGCCCTGTCGGTGGAGAGCGGTATCGGCGACTACGACGCAACGGTCGAGGTGTACCGGTCAGGCACTGAAACCGACAAGAAGCAGCAGACCGTTTTCCTGGACTTCGACGGTGCGCGGGTGAACACCGCGATCTGGGGTGGCCCAGGAGTGCGGCAACTGTCGCCGTTCTCGGCCTTCATCGCCCGCTGGGGGCTGCCGCGCAGCGCGGAGAACCAGCTGATCAACCAGATCACGAACGTCGTGACCGAGAACCTCAAGAAGGACCTGATCGCCAAGGGCCTGAACCCGAACGTGGCAGTGCGGATCCTCAACAGCCGTGACAACGCCGACCCGTTCGGCCAGGAGAACGTCTCGCGCGTCATCGTCGGCGGCACCATCGACGAATCCGGCATCGCCACGATCGGCGTCGCGCAGTACATCGATCCCGGCAACTACGGGCACGAGGACAGCGCTGTGGTGCTCCTCGACGTCTTGAGCGACCCGACAGGCGCCTCGTCGATCAACACCTACCTGACGCCGCAGAGCAACCGGATCGGGTTCGTGTCGCAGGTCGTCGGCAACGTGGTGTCGCACGAGGTCGGCCACATGATCGGCAGCTACCACGTCGACCAGTTCAACACCATCGACAACCTGATGGACCAGGGTGGTAACCCGCAACTGCTGTTCGGCGTTGGCCCGGACAACATCGGCGGCACCGCCGACGACGTCGACGTCGACTTCGGCGAGGACGTCTACAACCCGAACGAGGGATTCACCGGCATCGAGGACACCCTCAACGTCTCAGCCTGGGCGCTCTCCAAGCCCAAGGGCTAACCGATTCCTGGGAGGCGTCTGGTACTCCGGGCGCCTCCCAGCAGGACTATCGCGTCGTCGGCAGGCGCCCGCTAGGATCCAACGGGTGGATGACGATCCGAGCGTGGCGACTTGGCTCGGCCGGCTGCAGGAAGCGTCCTTCGGGCAGGCTGGGCAGGCGACGCGCACGGCCTACCCGCCGGAACGACGGCTGACCGGAATTCAGTTGGCGGAGTACCTGGGGCGCCGGACCTATGCGCTCGCGTCCTCCACCCGGCCCGACGGCCGTGCGCACGCCGCACCGACGCTGTTCTCCGTCTACGCGGAGGCATTCTGGCTTCCCACAGTCGGCGGAGCGGTCAGACTCCGCAACGTCCAGGCCCACCCGTGGCTCGCGCTGTCCGTCCTCGAGGGCGAGCACGACAACCACGCCGCAGTACTCACCGAAGGCCCGGCCGAGGTGCTGACGACGGCCCCGGCAGAAGTCCAGAAAGTCACCGAGCTCCGCAATGCCGGCGGCACCCTGGACTGGGCAACGGCCTGGCTGCGAATGACCCCGCAACGCCTGTTCAGCTTCGCCGAACGCTCCTGGCAGGAACACCCCTAGAACCTGCGCCGTCAGGGTGTTGAGGGCCTCCGATCTCTTGACATCCCACGTCCTATGTCCAACCCTGGGTCGAGCCAATCCACACAAAGTCGCGCACGAATCCACACTGCGCCTCGCTGAGGAGTTCGGATGATCAGGGTCTTCTCACGGAACGGATCACGTCGGCGAGCCGGTGTCGCGGCCCTTGTCGCCGCCCTGTGTGTGGGGGTGATGCCTTTGGCCGAAGCTGCCCAGCCCAGCGCGGATCAGGCTTCGACCTCGTTCTTCCAGGAAGACGTGATCCTGCGGCAGGGGACGTTGGGGTACAGCTGCTTCCGGATCCCGACGCTGGTGAAGGCGGTTGATGGGACGTTGCTGCTGTTCGTCGAGGGACGGATCAACAATTGTGCCGATGCCGGCAACATCGACTTGCTGCTGACCCGGTCCACCGACGGCGGGAAGAGTTGGCTGCCACTGCAGGTGCTGATCAAGGGCGACGGCGAGACTCGCGGGAACCCCACCCCGATCGTCGACAAAGTCACCGGCCGCATCGCTCTCCTCTCGATGAGGAGTCCGGGCAACAATTGGACTCCGCGCACCCCGTATCTGCAGACCAGCGAGGACAACGGGCTGACCTGGACGGAGCCCAAGGACATCTCGGCGCAGATCACCGAGCCGGACTGGAAGTACTGGTACGCCACCGGCCCGGTGCACGGCATCCAACTCGAGCACGGCCCGCACGCGGGGCGGCTGGTAGCCGCCACCTACTTCAGTCCGCCGAGCGAGAGCGACCGCGGTGCCGCCCTGGTGTACAGCGACGACGGCGGACTGAGCTGGAACCTGGGCGCCGTCGACAAGCAGGAGATCGACCGCGCCGGCGAGACCACCGTGGTCGAGCTCGAGGACGGCAGGCTGTACGTGTCGACCCGATCGTCAGCCGCGGCGCATGACTTCCCGGGCCATCGGGGCTACGCCTACAGCAGTGACGGTGGAGAGAGCTTCGACCGGCCGTTCGCCGCCGAGGACGAGCTGCCCACCCCGGAGATCCAGGGGTCTCTGCTGCGACTGAACGCCAAGAGTCAGGGCGATGCCAGAAACCGCATCCTGTTCTCAGCACCGGCCAACCCGGCCGCCCGGGAGGCGATGACGGTGCGTTCCTCCTTCGACGAGTCCAAGCGCTGGGAGACCTGGCAGCAGGGAAAGGTGATCAGCTGGGGTCCGGCCGCCTACTCGGACATGACCGAGATCGCCGATGGGTTGGTCGGCCTGGCGTACGAGGCCGGCGGCTTCGCGCCGTACGAGTCGATCCGGTTCGCGCGGTTCAACGAGGCCTATCTCGACACCCCGAACACCAAGCCGCCGGCCGTGCCCGGTCCGCCGGTGCCTGGTCCCACCACACCCGACCTCGCGAGGTCGAGGGACCCG